>JADJYQ010000013.1 GCA_016719615.1 Saprospiraceae bacterium | reverse complement strand
AAGACCTGATGTGCTTCGTTTTGCTAAGGGAACATTTGATTCAGAAGGTTGTCGGCAGTATGGATTTGGTCCTGCTTCTTACACTACCAATGTTTCGAAGGAAGGCACGAATTTTAAATGCACCACGAAAAGTCCCTAGCGAAGGAGAGATAGATTTCGAGAAGGAAGTTTTGCGCAAAAAACCAGATTCAGGGAAATTCGTGTGGCGAAAACAAGGACGAGACAGATTTACATTATGAATTTAAGGAAGTTTGAAAACAAACTAAAATACAAACCAATCACTATCAAAGACCCGAAGAAATTTTATTTTTCGGGTCCTTTTAATGAGCTCAAAGCCCAAATAAACAAATTGTAAAATAAGATGTATGAAGAAATTCAGAGCAGATAATTAATGGTGACCAACTTCTTCAGAAAATTAATAATTCGTATATCAGGATCAGGCTATTGTGATCTTTTTATCCAGGTAAACATCTTGTATGGCATTCAATAATTCTACACCTTCTTTAAGCGGCTTTTGAAAAGCTTTCCTTCCGGATATCAAAATTTCGCAGATAACACCACAATACCGTAAACATACCTAGTGGATGTGCGTGCTCGAATGCTTCTGCAATTTCAAAATCTGGCGGCCACTTTCTTCAGATCCAAAATAAATAGTAGCACCTATTCCTGCTGCTCCCATGTTCCAATGCATCTTCTACTACCATACATGAGTTGATCGGCACGGTTAGGAAAAGTTAATAATTCGTTGTGTGGTTAACTTTAACAAAAGAAGATTTTATGCGCATACTTGCGAAACAGAAGCAAGTACCGCCATAAGTAGAAAACAACTGCATTACAACCACCTTCAATGGCTAGTTTAACTATATTTTCCGGATCAAAATACTCCGGATTGGGTGCGAACGAAGCACCGGCACTATGTTCGATACCCTGATCTACAGGTAAAATACTCACATAACCCGTCCCGGACAATCTGCCACTGTTTGTAAAGCGCAGATAGGTTCCGAAGCGTTTGATTAGATCTGTTGCTGATGGTCCAGATTTTATCAACGCTATCTTTAGCAGAGGAAGATGCAATGTAGATTTTGGAATCGTTTTACAAACGTGATTAAAGGTAAAACGAAGATTGTTTTCCCAATAATTCGAAAATGGAAGTTTTTATTCAATACGGTATAAAATATTCTTAGAACGCAGAAAGAGAAAATCATTTGAATAAAATCTTGACAAATAATTATTTAGCAACAAACTGACAAGTTGGTAAAATTATTCGTAGGATTTTCAATCAAAGCGACTCCATCGGCCATAAATTTCAATTCCTCAGAGGATCCGTGATTTTCGCTATTTCATCTGCAGATTTCCCTTCATCTTCAGCATAATGTTTCAAATCATCAACAGAAGTGATTTCTTTGAATTCTTATCCACGTATTACAACTTTGCTACCTGAAAAATCTAAAAGGAACAAAAAAACATAATCTCTGAATTTTACAAAAAGTCAGGTAGTGTCGCCCGGGTTTTGGCTCAAAACCATCCAGCAACCCTTTTTTTTGGCACACGCTTGTTACGTATCCGCTCACAGAGGTCATAATACTGTCATTGCCTGCCCGTGATTGAATCGTTTCATCTACCGTTAAAAGCTATCGGTAGATATACTGTCACCGTAATAGGCTAAAGCGTTTGTTTGATTCGATTCTGGTACAGTTTCTGCAGCTTTCTCATTTTGCAACTTAACAGGGCCCGTAATCAAGTCTAATAGATAATGTTTCATTTTAACGAAATATTTAGGATGCAAAGATACTAATACCCTTGAAATTTGTGTTTTCAACTCATCAGCGCTTTTAAAACAGATATTTTATATATTAGCTTTTTATTTAATATAACTTTGGGCCTATAGCATCTGTCTTCTACATAAAATCAGCATATCTGTAAGCAAATTATTGATCTCCATAGGGGTTTTTAAACCTGGCATTAAATGCCCAGAATTGTATCAGGAAATTGCATCAATGGCTTTGGTACCATGGTTTATGCCGATGGTAGTAGGTATACAGGCGAATTTCGTTCGGGTTTGCGCGAAGAAAGGTATTTACTATTACTACAATCAAAACAAATATCTGGGTGAATGGAGCAAGGATTTGAGACAGGGTGAGGTAAGATGGAATTCGCCAATGGCGATGTCTACACGGGGTTATGAGCAAAATCTCATGCAAGGCCATGGAGTCATGGAATTTGGTAGAGGCGACAAGTACATCGGCCTTTGGTATGCCAACAAACCGAACGGTAAAGGGAACTATTATTTTAAAACAGGAGGAACGCTATGAAGGTGACTTTGTAAATGCTTTATTTGAAGGGCAAGGGCCTTGTATTATAAGTCAGGGAGCTCACTTTACGGGCCAATGGAAAGCCAGTAAAAAACACATGGGCTCAGAAATTTTCATGATGCAAACGGGAAGATAGTCTCAGCAGAATGGTCGGCGACAAAATGATCAAGTACAAGTTGAAGAACAGTCAAAACCTATGGAGCAAGCTGTTGTGACTGCTGCAACTGATCAACAAAAAGATGAGGAACATAAACTCGATCATCAGGAGATCGTTTTGGAAAACAGCTGCCTATTTCGAAACAAGCGAAGAAGAAAAATATTTCAACAAAATTTTGGTTCGACAGTAGATTCCGGAATAAGTGAAATTGTAACAGATAATTCTGATGTTGACCGTTTTTGGTGAAAACCAAAAGAAAAAGGAAGAAACCAAAGTTCAACATGCTGATCAAGTGCCGGTAGTGAAACAAAGCCTGAAATCAAGCAGGAAATTAAAATTCAAGGAAGCTATAGTTCAGGAAAAGCCGATTCAAAAAATAGAAGCCAAGAATAGAAATGGAGCCAGAATCGGAATTGCCGGATTGTAATGTCAGTTTCTGCGAATCGGGTCGAGGCGTTTTCAAATATGCAGATGGTTCGAAATATGTAGGTGAGTTTGTCGATGGCGAACCTGTAGGACCAGGCATTTGTTATTATTCAAATGGTGACCGCTATGAAGGTCAATGGAAAAATCATTCGCCTAATGGTGAAGGGATGATGTATTTTACCTCAGGATTAATTTACGGAGCTGTCTGGGATCATGGTAAAGCTGTGAAAGAATTGAGCAGGCGTAAAGAATTTATTTTTGATGCCAATGTAGCAGTGGAACATAGTAAAGAAGTCAAAATCTGGGCAGTGATCATAGGAATCGCTAGATATGACCATATGCCCGTTTTAAAATATTCAGATGACGATGCTTATAAAGTCTATGCCTTTTGAAAAGTCCTCGAGGGCGGAGCACTCAAAGATCAACAAAGTTCGCGTTTTGATTGATGACATGCCAGTCGCAATGCTATTCTCACGGCATTAAATCAGGTTTTTCTGACCGATGAAAACGATGTGGTGATGTTGTATTATTCCGGTCATGGGCTCGAAGGCACTTTTTTGCCTATCGATTATGATGGTATTCAAAATATTCTCAAACACGATGAAGTCAAAGACATCATCAATAGAAGTCGCGCTAAAAACAAAATTTGTTTTATCGATGCCTGTCATTCAGGCAGCGTTCTTGCGCAAAGGGATCGTTCTCATCATCGCTGATGCATTATTACGAAGATCTGGCGCAAAGTAAAGGCGGCATCCATTTGTCATGTCCTCCAAGAGCAAAGAATATTCATTGGAAGATGGCGGGTTGCGTCAAGGCGTTTTTCACATTTTTAATCCGCGGTTTAAAAGGCGATGCAGACGCCGATGGCGATCAAACAATTGTACTTAAAGAACTCTTCGAATACATCTATAAAAATGTACGCGAATACACTGGAAATGTACAAACTCCAATGATCGCCGGAGATTACGACGAACAGATGCCGGTAGGATTTATCCGGGAAGAAGACTAGGTAGTGGAATATGGAGTAAGGATTATAGATTATAGATTATGGATTTTTAATTGTCATAATAGTCAATAGTCAAGCAGCATTCTTTGGCAAATAAAGTTAATAAAAATAATTTTAAAAAATTTATATTTATTTTGAACTAACATACATTAGTTTGTATTGATTCCTACAAGACATTAAGCCTACCCATTCCAGCCAATATAGCGCAAACCTATATACCGGCTTCAGCCGGATACAAAGCGAGAACATAAAAAAGTCTGATTTAAAAACATAAGCCCCAAAACACTAAAATGAACCCTCAACTATGAATAGGAATGGGTTTCAACCCATTCCATACAAGCGATCAAAAGCTCAAAGTAATATTTTTATAGAAAGTCAAGTTCGGAAAAATAATTTAAAAAAGTTGTATTATTTGAACTAACATACGTTAGTGCGTGTTGTTTACCTAACAGACTAACAGACTAACAGACTAACAGACTAACAGACTAACAGACTAACAGACAAACAGACAAACAGTCTAACAGACTAACAGGCTAACAGACAAACAGACAAACAGACTAACAGACTAACAGACTAACAGACATCCTTCTTCCATCCTTAAGAAATTCCAACTTATTTATTTTTTACAATTGGCCCGGGGCACAAAGAATTATGACAATTTTTGCATTGGCTGATCAAATTGGAGAAATGCTCTTTCTTCAATTCTGGGCTGCTGTTATTCAGTTAGCTTGACTTGTTGCAAATGAAGCGAGCAAAAGGCCTTGTATTCGGCTGAGGCTGCTTTTTCCGGTTCGGTGGCATGGGCGGTTAGAATTTTTCATAGTCAAAAAATTCCGCTTCGGTTTACCTTTTTATCATTTGTTTTTAATTCAAAAGTCTCGTCATACATTTCCGCATTAAGCGCAAGTTCGCTGTCGCCATTGGGGTTGATGATTTTTTGGCTGAAGGATCTGCAGATCTGCAGTTTTTCTTTATTGCAGGAGATTAAAAGAAGTAGTAGAAAAATAAATGGGCTACTATAATTATTTCTTTTCATTTGGTAAATTCTTGCTGAAAACAAATATACTCAATAATTTGCGAGCACAAAGATTCGCTGAAATGAATGGATATAATTATATAAGGCAAGTATTTGAAGTGGAATTCAGCAATGAATGAAAATGTTTTTCTTTCATTCAATTGTATGAGCTTATTTTAGTTTAAAAGATGCGTGCAGGAGAAACTATTGTTTGAGTTCGTTTAGCAACTAGATTTTTTGTTGCAATTGAAAGTTTTGTACATATAACAAAAGTTATATTTCAGAGCTGTAATAATGATAGAAATTTGTTGAATATTAGATTCAAAATTTACGAAAATAATTTAATATAAAATTAATGATTTGGTTTTGGTTGGAAAATAAGTGTTTATTATTTTGCTTTTAAGGTGAATACAATCGTGAAGTAGAGATTGAGAAAGATTAGATCTTGTTGGTATATTTTTTATTTAGACTTCAATGGAAGGATTGCAGTTCTTGGAAGTGACATTCAAATTTGCGGATCCTTTTATCTATTATCAACAACAAAAGATTTACCTACCTGGATTTTGGAGATTTTGAAGAGCTAAGTGATTTGAACGGTTGCTTCCCGGTGGAAAACAGGATAAACCCCCCTTTCAAGGGGCTGATTCCTGTATCCACAATAACAGATGATTAAATTTGCTCAATTAATAGTAGTTCTTAATATTCATCAAGAATTAATTCTCGATGGCGAACATTTAAAAACTTTGCGAAGCAATAAATTCAGCCTTTTGGTCTGAAGGCTTTCTGGCGATAATTTACAGAAAGTCAATGTTGGGGGTTATTTGAAGCCATAAAACTAAAGGGGTAACTACAGCCTCAAAATTACCATTGGCAAGGACGGCGTAACATTTGAGGAAATGATCAAACAGGAGCTTGCAAAAGCTCAGGATGAAACTATGGCCATGATGGCCCAGGGTGTGGGAAAAGGACTCGAAGTGAAAGTCAGGAATGAAAAAGCATTCCATGAGAATGAGTCTGACGATCCTTTAAAAGCCAATTGGAACGGACAATTGGAAGATAAGGGGAAGCGCATCAGTGCAAGCGTTGATGAAATTCCCGGTTCGGGTTTGTATCGCTTGAAAATTTTTGTTCGCAGTATTTACAAACAGGAACCACTAAAAGGAAAAGTGCAATTCTTTCTTCACCCAAGTTTCAACAACCCCAAGCCTGTTATCGAAGCAAAAGATGGGGAAGCTTGTTTGCAGCTGGTGAGTTATGGTTCCTTTACCTTGGGGGCGCAAACAGAGGATGGGGCTATGCTCAAATTGGATTTGGCTACTGATGTTGTGGGTGTTTCAGGAATTTAAAAATTCATAATATAGTTTACTTCAATGCGATCTCGAAAATTTAACTTGGCTTCATTTTATTTTAACAACAGTAATCACGAGTTGTATTGGCGCAATGGGAGCCTTTGCCTTGGATTCTGAATCTAAAAAATCGGGCATTTGGATATAGCGATAATGTTAACTCGGTCAATTTTAAAGAGGCCTCAAGTACGGTTTTAATGAATGGCGTAAGAAGCTTATTCTTGCTTTTTTATAGCCTCGGCATGCACCCCTTTAGTGCTTGAACTCATGGATAAACTATATTATTTGCTCACAATCGGATGTAAGGTGTCAGTTGATATACATTGGTTATGCTTTGATCCTGGCTACTTTTGGAGAAACCATTGTCAAAGTTTTAGGTGAAATCTTAGGGCGTATTAATAATGGAGTTCAAAAAATGTTATCATAGCATGAAATCAATTTATTAGTCTTATTTGTTTGACGCTAGTAGTTTGTCCTAAATTCCTTGAAGCCCAAGCCGGACTTGAATTCAACAAGAGTAAGCGGGTTAAAGCAACAACCACAAGTGCAGAAGTTAGGGAAGAAGATCCTGAGGAAGAAAATGCTGCCGAAGTAAAACCAGGAATGATTTTATTGGCAAACTTAGGAAAGTCGGGGTGCAATACAACCCAAAATAGAATTGGTAGCCAGTAAACGATTTGACAGTAGCGACAAAAAGAACTATAATTTCTTTGCAGAATCTGAGAATTATTTTAGGTTCACATGACAATAAAGATCGGAGGGCTTATTTGTGGATGAAAATGCAAACTTTTCATTTTTCAATACCATTGCATGGAAACCTTTTAAAGAATGTCTCAAAAAAGCGACTACTTTCTATTTAAATTTTTCATACCAAGGTAAACTTTTGCCATCAATGACAGCACAAACAAATCCCGGAATCTTTAATTTAAATCTGGGATTGATTTCGTCTTGTTTAATAATTTTTCACTTATGGCTCACATTTTTCTTCAAATCAGCGATAGCGAAAGTTTTCAAAAACTTTCTACTGGGTCTTGAGACAATACCGATTTTGTAAACTTGGATTCAAAGCTGTGTTGGACTTCTTGGATCAGGATCAAGGCATTAGGTCTGAATATAGGATTTATCATTAATAACAGAAGAGACCAAAGCCTTTCATCAATCGAATGATGCAGTTATTCCTGTAATTGAAATTGAAATTTTCTACTAATATTAATAAAAAAAAATTTTAATATGTGGCATCGCAATTATTAATCCACATCTGACATTATCAAAACAATGTTGGTTCCAATGCTTTATGCAGTACAAGTTTTGTTCCATTCAAACTAAAGCGTTTATCAAGGAAAACCTATACTGAAGTTCAAGTGCAAGCAGAAACAATACCTGGATTTCCCGAGTCAAAATTATTTTTTGTTTAAATTTTATCAATCAACAAACAACAAATCCTATATATTTGGTGATTTCCTTGCCCGGAGCAGTGCATTCCGGATCATCCAATGCTACTCGTAGGGCAATTTAACATCCCTAATACGTTCAACAAAAATCATTTTGAAGC
The DNA here is from genome assembly GCA_016719615.1 of Saprospiraceae bacterium. NCBI lineage: Bacteria > Pseudomonadati > Bacteroidota > Saprospiria > Saprospirales > Saprospiraceae > Saprospiraceae bacterium. The sequence goes on along the minus strand of JADJYQ010000013.1, from coordinate 38,337 downwards.
TATCTTAGCAGCAGCTATGGCTGATGCTTCAAAGTTAATAGGTGTTGCGATTTCCTTTAGGGGCGGCGGGAGTGTTGAAAACAGTTTAACTTTATTTCTTCATAGTGTAACTTCAATAGACCGGAAACCATCGCAACCTGCATTTATAACCATTTAAATATTTTACAATGACATATTCAAGAGTTTTTGATCCGAAAACAGATCGATTGATCTCTTCCGGTACCCAGGATAATCCATGTGTTACAAATTTTTATAAAGCACCTATAGCATCCTTTATAGAAAGTAATCAACAATCTGCTTACTTTGAAGTTGATAGTGTACTAATTTCTGGGGAAGTGCATTTCAGGTTAAAAGCAATACCAATCAATGGGCAATCTACACCTATTTATGTTGGAGAATTGCCTTGTCCTGATCATTCCTCACCCAGGGCGGCATTATTAAGTTTAATAAATTTGAAAGAGCTCATATTTTGGAGGTACTGCTAGAGTCACCTTTAACTATACAATTTTTATGTATCCACAAATGCAGAATATCAAATAACAATCTTGCTTATGCTGTTTATGGTCATACAGGGACCATTCCACTAACGGATCCTGATCTTGGCCATAAAATTTATGTATCTGAGTCAAGTAAAAAATAAGCAAGAATAAAAGTTAAATATTGAATTTTGACTACAAATATCGAATTTGGAATCTACTTTCAACTAATTATTTATATTTTTTATTTATCGATTGGGTACGTATGTGCGCAAAGTAAAATTCATTTCCCCGAAACTTGCGACTTCATTTCTGAATCACCTGAAGGCCTGATTTATTTGGGGACAACCCATCAGGTTTTCGTATTTGATGGGAGAGAATTTGTCAGAAAAAAACTGGTCGAAAAGGGAAGCCCTAATATTCAAAGCAATTTTTATTTTGATCAATTCGACAAAATATGGTTTTGCAATTATGAAAGCCTGGTTTGTTTTGACAAAAGAACTCAGAAGTCGATTAGTTTCCAGATTCAGGCCAGTAATGGCACATATCTGACCAGTGATTACCATTGTTTTGGTTGGGCACAAGCTAATAAACGCTTGTGGATAAAGCACGGCAGTGATGTTCTTCAATTTGATATAGAATCAAAGCAATTTATACTTGTTGCCCAGAATATAGGTGGAAAAAGAATTACAGCAAATGAGAAGAGGCAACAATATTATGCTTATTACTTTACCTATCATCCATCGGTCTTTCAAGCAGACAGTTTACATTCTGAAGGAACAACTGTAAAGAGTTGGATAAATTGGCCCTCATATTGTCTTTTACAAGATATTCTGATTCAAAGTGATGGCAGCTTGCTTTTGTTTGGAGATAAGGGCCTTTTTCTTGGGGATCCTCAACACTTTTTGGTAAAGAGCTATTTGGCAAAAACAAGCTATTCAAAACGTCCTTGTGCAATTATGCAGATGAAATTCAATGTGCTTGCTTCTACCAGCGATCGGGGTTTGGTAAGGATCCAATTCGAGAAACATTGAATATTTCAGGTGGCAGGCTTTTCGTGACGGACATAAAAGACCCTGTGCAAAGAAAATGTTCAAGACTAGGGATGGTAGCGTTACACTCAGTTCTTATGGAATTTTTAGCAGTATTAAATCCAAATTCCTTCTCATTCAACCATTTTCATTTCCAAATCTTTTGAAGGCAATATGTCCAGTAATTGTCAATGGTAAATATTATGTCACTTTTCAAGAAATTGAAATTTTATCAGTCAGGTATGAAGAAGACCAATCGAAAATGTCACCTATTGATAAATTAAAAGGATCTTAATATTCAGAACAATAAAATACCATACTATTATTTCCAATAGCTTTATGTATTTTTAATGAACCTACAGGGTCCTGGTAATAACAAAAATGGAGGTTCTTCCTAAAGATCGAATTTTCAGGTTTTTTCAGTCGGCTGATGGAGACAAATATTTATGTACGACAGATCGAAAAATCCTAAGGTATTCCGGAGATTATTGGTATGAATTGGATCTCCCGAATCCTCAAACAAAAATGTACCACTATGTTAATGCTATCAATCGTAAATATCTCATCACGGGTCTGAACGAAGATCTTATAAGAACTACAATACAATGGTCCCAAAAGTAATGTGCGAAATACCATTTGTTGCGACTTGTATGACTAGGTGTATGACGCCAATCAGAACAAATTTTATTTTTCAAGTTCCATTGGTTAATTAGTAATACCTGGATAATTTTGAACTTAAAAATCCGATGCCATAGATAACAAGGTTAAATACATGTGTGTATTGTAAGTGATGCCGAAGCGAAAATCTGGGGAAGCCGAAATGCATCAGGCTTGTTTCAGTGATGATCCCGTACAAATCAATGAAAACGTATTGGAACCATTCATGAATGAGAAAACAAATACTTGCGGAGCTTGTGGTGCCATCCAAGGGATTCCATTTTCTTTTCCGGCACAGAAATTAACTACGTTTAATCCCATTAGTTGTAGATAAGCAATCTGCCCCGGATGTACTTGAATCAATTGATCGTTAATTCAATAAAGTTCTTCTCGTGAGGATAAGCTTCTATTTTAGATAGTTTGGTGTTGCCACCTCAAACTAATCCGCTGTGCTTCACCATAAATTCAACTCATATGATCACCCTGAAGTAGCAATATTCAATATTATTTAGCCCCTATAGAAATCTTCCTGGAATCATTTTTAGAATTCGAAGTGGCAGTAAACTATATTTCAACAAACTCGAAAATATACTTTTTATTGCTGTACAACATTACAGATCTTTCTGCGAAAGTAATTTGCAAGAATTTCCGATTGAAATTTTAGCTCCATTCTGATGAAGCCCTGGTTCCGCTTTTAAGTGGTAATACCATAGTTTTTTTAGTTTTACATTGCTTTTGGGGATTATAACTTGCACCCACCAACGCCAACTCGAAAAAGGACCTGCTACTCCGCGAGCAACGTTTGTTGATCGACAAAAACAAGCTATCGAACAGAACGCACCGCATAGCGCCAGGTGAAATGTAGCGATGACTTGGGATCAGGACTCAACAACCTATTCGTTACTCTCAGTGATCGCGCTATGCGCCAGCTTCCAATCAGATGAGGAAAAGTCGCAGATCCGGAAAATAGCAGAACAAAGCAAATAGCCTATTGCGCAAATGTCTGAAATCATTTGGGCCCTGGAACCCGCGTAACGACAACTTCGGAAACTTATGGTCTATCTGCGCCATTAAGGCCATGAATATTTGAAGAACACGGGAATGCCTTTTGTTAAGGGAACAACAAGCCTTTCCAGAATATATCAAAATTAGTGGGGAGAAGGAGAAACATTCTATTGTCAGTAAAAGAAGTCTTACAATAATTTGGTCAAGCACGCGCATGCAAGTCAAGCCATTATTCATTGTACTTTCAAAGAACAAAGTGTTTGTATTTCCATATCTGACGATGGCCACGGATTTGATGTGCAACAAGTAAGTGACAAAGGCAATGGCTTATATAACTTGCGTAAACGCATGGAAACACTCCAGGGTACAGTAAACATTCAATCGTCAGTAAGCGGCAGTATGATCACGCTATGCTTCCCGGTTGAAGCGGAATTGGTCTAACAAAAGTTATATTTATCAATTGACCTTTGTCTGGCATCTTTGAGTAAAAAAGAATGAAAATTTTTACAGTTTACCTTGACGGCACCAGATCGAATACCACAATAATTACCTGATGTCAATGGAAATCATTCGTTGCAATGGAACCGCCGTTAGTAAAAATCTGTCCTCTCGGCGCAGAACATATATTTAAGGCAGGTGATCACGAATACCGCCTGAGACTTACTAATAGTCTGGTTGGTAGTTACGTCGATTTGCACCGCGACGGAATAGCCACTGCGGAATCCAATAAAACTGGCTGTCTGGTAATACTCTGCAAACGGTCATCCCTGTAGTAATAACTTTGATTATATTTATCGATGGACAAACTGAATTTCCATTTATGCTGTACTTTAGATTCCGATCGGGCTTAATTATTACGAAAATGAACTTTGCTATCCCGGAAGATCTGAAAGACGTTGTTGTCGCGTTGCAGGAGCTGATCAATGCCGAAACCAACATGCAATGCAAACAAGTATACCACAATGCAGAAGACGCCATCCGGTTTTTGCCACAAAAGCCGGCAGATATTTTAATAGTCGATATTGGTTTGCCACGTGCCAGTGGCATTGAAGCGATGCTTCAGTTGGCTCCCAAGTGTCCTTCCATGCAGTATTGTATGTTTACCGTTTATGAAGACGACGAAAAAATATTTAAACCGCTTCCAGTAGGAGCAAAGGTTACATTCTTAAGGCGCCGCAACTGAAAACTCATAACTGCCTTGTGTGAATTATACGAAGGAGGATCTCCCATGTCTCCAAGTATTGCGCGTCGGGTATTGGATGTATTCCAAAAATGGACTCCGAACATTAAAAATGATCCCAAGGACTTACCTATCACCTCACGCGAACGCGAATTATTGGAGTGGCTCGCACAAGGCTTGTTGTATAAAGAGATTGCTGATAAGATGGGCATCACTACGGGTACCGTCAAACAACATATCCATAAAATCTACGATAAATTGCAGGTCAGCAATCGGACCGAAGCCGTGAACAGACTCAAAAATTTAATCTAACGTTTCCAATACTATTCAAATATGCTACTTGGATGAATTATTGCGCAATAGAATAGAATACTACAGCAGTATTTGATTATTGACTATTGGGTTGATATAACAAAAGTTAGGTTTTGATTAAAATAATTGCATAATAAGTTTGTGCAAAAAATTAATCATGAAAAAAGTAATTATTCTCCTTCTCATTTTTAACTCAGGACTACTTTATTGCCAAACTGTTTTAAATAGTATTCAAACAAAATCTCCCAAAAGCACCATTAAGGCAATTACACTGATTGATTTAGAAACAAAACGGCCTCAGTTGATTATTCTGATGTTCAATTTGTTGATACATCGTTTCAAAGAAAATCAAATGATCTAATTGGAGAATCTTATTGACACATTGCAAAACCAAATTCAAAAGGACAAAAGAAATCTAGTGAAATTTATAAATTAAGACAAAAGCCAAAAGAGTCAGCAAGAATTGAATACTAGTTAAGAAGTAAATCAGCTGATGTAAATAACCTTCTTTAAATTAAATTTGAATCAATCAAAATACAAAGATGATAACATTGCAATAACTAGAGAATGTGAAGTAAACTATTATTTACTGGAGGATAAATTGAAAGATTTAAAATTGAATTATTCATCTACATTAATGAGTAAAAGGGAATTTATAGATAGTGTTGATATCATGATGAAATCAATATACATGACGTGGTTTGAAATAGAATTGATAAAGAGAAACTTTGACACTAACTGATGAAGTTGAAAGCTTGGTAATCGTGTTATTTATAATTCAGATAGTAAAAAATTATCTGTCGAAAGCGATACTTTATAAATTGGACTTGTATAGGGAATTATTCATATAAACGACTGATTTAAAGAATTGAGGGATAGAATTTCAAGTCTTGAGGAGAAAATCACAAAAAACAGATGCATTAAACGGAATTGCAGCTTCTCCAGCAATTTCCAATTTTGCTAATAAATATTCCCCTTCATTGACGCTACAGGCAACAGCCAAATTTGGTAAATCTTATAATGAACTGGGCTTATTTACGGGAGGTTTATTTTCAGAAAATGCTAATCTAAATGAAAACTTATATTTTCCGGAATTAAGCGATTTTTCAATTTATTATAAAGGTAGTACCACCGCAATTGCATTAGTCAATGAGAATCAAAAGACTGGTTTAAATTATGAAATATATTATATGAGTAAACAGTTTGCTGGGGATTCAATTTTAGGTATTAGTGGATTCAAATATCAGTCAGTGCAATTTAAGTCGGGTTTTGAATTTGTTATTTACAAAGATGTGATTAGTATATATGGTAATATAAACTTACATATGCCCATAACGAATAAAATTAATTTAGAAAAAATAATTGGTACAGTAGAACTGATCAGGTAAATTTTGATGCTGGTGTAAAAATGTTATTAAGTCCATCACAACAGAATAATACTGGCACAAAGCTATTTAAATCTAAACTTTATGTTTTGAATCAGTCTATGAAAATGCCATAGGAGCAAATGACAATATTTTACCGAATTTAAAATTGGAATTGAACAACGTCTGACAAAGTTTTGAGCTCCTTAATTTTATATTATTGATGAAAGTTCTTGACAACCTTTGTCCTCAATGTGTGAAGTAATCATATTTCAACAAGAACGTAAGGGCCGCAATAGCGGCCTTTTTGTTTTGTAATACTTCGTATCGTTTTTCAAGTTATAATAATCAATTCATATGGATGGAATTTAAAACAATAGTAAAATATATAAACAACTGGATGTCACTAAGAATGAAAACCTTTAAATCCAATCTTTTCCTTTTGTAAATTTCTACCTTATGAGATAAGGTATGGACTGACATATTGCCCACAAGCCTAAACCCCTACAAGCCTACCATCCTCCAATCCGATATATCTAAAATGAGGGTAGTATACCCCCCCAAAGCCCCCCTAACCAAAGTTATATTTCCAAATTCTATATTCTCCAGCATTTTTGACCCACAATTAAAAATCAGAATTATGAAAAAGTATATCATTTGTATTGTCTTTACTATCCTGGTAGGGGATTTTTGTTTCGCCCAAAACGGCCCTGCCGAGCAATGGAATTACTTTGCCGGTGGTTCAAAAAATGAACAAGCTGTTTTTGTTTTAGAATGTTCAGATGGTGGCTCACTTCTCATTGGAAGTACAGATTCTAACGATGGCATGGTATCCGGTCAGCATGGACTTACGGATGCTTGGATCGTCAAAAGACGAGCCAACGGAACTACTGAATGGCAACAATGTATTGGTTCAAGAGAAGCTGAATATGCGCATCAGGCAGTTGAAGTTTCAGATGGCTATGTAATTGTAGGCCAAAAGGATTACGATGCATGGATTTTTAAAATCAATAAATCCGGCGGACTTATCTGGGAACAAACACACCCATCTGTTATAGACAATAGAAGTTCTGCCTTTCATGCGATAGCAAAGAAAACAGATGGTACTTTCCTGGTTGGCGGTTATACGAATGGTTATGGTGGCGCAGCCATTTTATATAACCTAAGTAGTGTTGGAAGTCGACTAGGTGGTGTAAGTTATACGATTGGTGATATCATTTATGAAATTAGGTTCACCTCAGATGGTAATGTTTTAGTCATGGGAAATTTCCATCCCGTTGAAGAGGGGTGTTATGCCAATAGTGAAGTGCTTTACTATAGTGATGTTTGGATGGCAAAAATCAATAGGAATAACTACGATGTAATTTGGAATAAATATTATGGCGGTACCACAGCAGATGATTTTGTCGATGGTGAAATTACAACTACTGATGAAGTTTACTTGCTGGGCCGTACCTATTGTAAAGGGCAGATCACCGGACCCAACAATATCGGTAGTAACTGGCCGGATAATTATGCTTTTACATGGTTGGCAAGAGTGAATTCATCCGGGATTTTAACTCATGTGAAAATTGTGACCAGCCATCCGTTTCTTCTTGATTACACTGCAAATTATCATTGTGTTACCGTAGATTGTAATAATCTACCGGTTATTGGTGGGCAAAGCGGGAATTTAATAGGACAATATCCCGCCATCGCTAAATATAATTCCATTCTTTCTGATATAATCTGGTATGCTGAAACTTCTGGATCTGACATGGTAACACGTGTTTTAAGTGATATTCGGCGACATTCTGATGCAGGTTATCTGGCTGCAGGTTATTGGGATGATGGAGATCTCGATTATTTTTTGCTTAAAACTGAAAAGGATCCCGATTGTGCACCACCCGCAAACAAATGTCAAAACATTACTCCTATTTCCTGTGGACAAACCTATACTGGAAACACCTCAGGCAGAAGCAGTGCTTTTAGTATTTCTGATTTGAACACTTGCCATACATCAGCAAATAATTTTTCTGCTGGCGATCAATTGTTTGAAATCTATAAACCCAATAGCTCAGGTGATTTAGTCATCACTTTATTTAGTACAAACATCGATCATGATATTTTTCTACTTTCATCTTGCAATCCGGTCCAATGTTTATATAGAAGCGCAAACAGTGTAGCAGCAAATGGGAATAATATTGAAATCATTCGCGTCAATAATGCTGCAGCAGGATATTATTATATTCTTGTGGATGGACCAACGACGAGCCAGGTAGGTCCTTTTACACTCACTGCAAATTGTGGATTGTTGGATTGTGGTAACGCAAAGCCCATCGAATGCAAACAAACGCTGTTCAATGAATCCAACCAAAATGGTTTTAACAATGTGAGTTTGTATTGTAATCCTTCTAAAATTTCAGATCCCGGTACGGGTTGTACTGGAAAGGAAAAAGTATATTCATTTCTGTTGAATTCCAGTCAGAATGTTACCATCAGTCTGACCAACATCAGAGATCCGAATGATGATTTTGAAATGTTTTTATTTAAGGATTGTAATGAGGATGTATGTTTGGCTTCTAGTGTAAATCCTAAAGGTCAAAATGAGACGATAACGATGCAACTTTCAGCAGGGAGGTATTACATTGTGGTAGACGGCTGGAAGAATAGTGAGGGAAATTATGATATTGCGGTAGACTGGAATTGTTGTACCAACCCGATCGAATTGTATAATTGTGGTTTTGTCACTTATAAGTACTCAGGAAATGGTAATAATCTGTTATACACTTTTACAAGTACAAAAGCCATAGCTCCCGGTAGAAAATGGAAAGTCGGAAATAATGAAGTACAAACTGCAGGATCCACCAGCTTTCAATATACATTTCCGAGTCAAGGCGAATACATCATTTGTTTTCCATACCTGAATACTAACAACTGTTTGGAATACTGTTGTTACCGCATATGGATTGCCAATCCGTTTGATTGTTTCCTTTTTGATTATCGTTTCAATTCCAACAGCAATAATTACACATTTACCTTAGACCTTCCGGGTGCAACGAATATAGTTTGGAAAGATGATACAGGAGGGGGCACTATTGGTGGCGGGCCAATCTCCAATCCAATTCCTGCCCCACCGGGCAGCGGATGTGTAGAAAAAACCATTACGGTAACGTATTACCTTAACGGAAGGTGGTATATCTGCTGCCGTAAAATCTGGATTTGCAATCCATTCGATTGTTTAGAATTTGATTATCGCTACGATTTGAATTCAGGTGGCATGATTTTCCAATTAAACACTCAGGGAGCAACTAACATTACCTGGAAAGATGATACCGGCGGAGGAGATATTGGCGGAGGACCCATATCCAGGCCGATTCCTGTTCCACCTAATCCGGGTGATTGCATCGAACGAATAATTTCCGTAAAGTATTTTGCTAACGGTCGTTGGTATATATGCTGTAGAAGGGTGTGGATCTGCAATCCATTCGAATGTTTTGAATTCGATTTTCGCTATGATTTAAATTCAAACGGAATGGTTTTTAATCTGAACACATCAGGAGCAACTAACATCACCTGGAAAGATGATACCGGCGGTGGAGATATTGGAGGTGGGCCCATTTCAAATCCGATTCCTGTACCACCCAATCCCGGTGATTGTATTGAGCGAATCATCTCTGTCAAATATTTCGCTAACGGACGTTGGTATATATGTTGTCGTCGGGTTTGGATTTGCAATCCCTTTGAATGTGGAAACATTATTTTCCGTTATGATGGAAACGCCAAAACTTATCAATTTGAATTGACCCAGAGTGGGGCATCTCAAGTGACCTGGAAAGATGATACAGGCGGAGGCGACATTGGTGGCGGGCCCATTTCAAATCCAATACCTCCACCATCGACGGGTCCTTGCGAAGAACGGATTATAACGGCCCGTTATTTTTATAATGGTCGTTGGTACATCTGTTGTAAAAGGTTTTGGTTATGCGATCCCAAAATTTGTGCAGGCATCATTCAATCTCAGGTACTGCCGTCAGGACAACTTATATTGAATGTATCAGCCAGCTACTCCAACGTGCTTTGGTATAATCAAAAGACGGGCGCATTGCTGGGTACTGGGCCATCCCTTCAAGTCAACTTTCCTATGGCAGCAGTCAGGAAATTTGTGTCCAATATAATGATCAAGGCAGGACCTATATGTGTTGTAAACGCATGATAATTGTTGGAACCTTGAATTCAAATGAATCTGATCTTCAGGTTCAGGTATACCCGAATCCGGTAAATGAAAAATGAATATTCATATTCAATTGCCAAAATCATAATGACTTTAAAGTCAGTTTGATAAATCTCTATGGATCAGAGCTGAATTCGGTTGATGTTTCGACATGTGATTTTAAAGAAATGAGTTGGAACACTGAATCATTGGCTTCAGGAATCTATTTTATAAGAATTACTGGCAAGGCACAACAAATTATTCAAAGAATAGAAATTATACATTAAAATGAACCTCTAGATAGTGCCGGAACCAAACGGCAGTCCGGCACTATCCATTATTCGGTATTTTAATTCCAAGGCATTAAAGAATTTGAAATATTCTAAATCATTTAACATGAAAAAAATTTTATTAAATTAGCTACTTCAGCTTTTATTTTAAGTAACTACCTTCTTTATTTCCTGCAATAAAGAAGAAGATGAAATTTCGCGTACCGATATATTGACAGGTACAATCTGGCGGGAGTTCTCATTTGTCGTAAATGGAATTGATGAACCAATCAGTGATTGCGATGCAGATGATAAGTATTTTTTGTAAAGATGGAATTTTATGTATTGACATGGGTATAATGGATTGCGGATTCTAAAAATATAACATACCTTGGAAATTATCAGAAGATGGCAGGATATTGTATGCTGGTATTGATGATGTAGACTATGAGCCATGGAAAATTTTGGAGATAAATAGTAAGAAGATTAAAATGGAGTACAATGATATGGTGGATTCAGCTTTGCAGATAATTACGTTGATACCTTATTAATGTGTTTAAGATTAGCAATGTAAATCCCAAGGTCAATGCAGGAACAAAGTAGATGAACCAAGGAATTAGGGATTGGGATTATAAATTTGGTTCCGGTGTTAAAATTTATAATCTCATATATGCTCCCAAGAGTTGTAAAGCCTGATAAACAATATAAAATACCAATTAAAGCAAAACGCAGAGGCTCATAGAGGAAGGAAGGGAAGAAAATGAATCTAAAAAGTAGATGTCACACCCTGAGCAGGTTTTAAGCTTTTAGCTTTTACCTTTTCGCTTTAAGCTCTCCCACTCATTCCACCATCCCAACATACTGCTGCAATGAAATGCGATCAATGGTACCTAACACTTGTTCGTTTTCCACAACGAGCAGCAATTCGTTGGCGCTTTGCATATTGTGGAGTGCATTTGTGAGGCTTGTATCCGGATGAATGCTTAATAGTGATTTATGACTGATGTCGGATATTTTTGATTCTGGATTTTGTTTGACAGCCGTTTTGATCTGTTGTGCAGAAACCCAACCGCTGTAACTTCCCATAAGATTGATCACCGGAAAATATTGATACGGATAATGTAAAATGAGCTCATGTGCAGTTTTAAGATCCAGATACTCAGTTAATGGCGGAACATCTTTTTGATAACAAGTTCTTACTGTTTTATTTTTGAGTGCCGTATCCAAAGCAACAGAACGGTATTCCTGAGAAGCACTTAAGAAAATAAAAACGCCGATTAATGCCAGCGTGTATGCTGAATAATAAAGACCGATGGCTATTAGGACTATACAGATCGCTTGTCCGGCCAAAGAGGCAATACGCGTAGCTTTAGCCTGCCGAAATTCATAGAAAGTAAAGCCCGCAAACGCGACCTCCATCCATCGGAAAAGCAGGAATCATGTTGAAGAGAACCAACATGATATTAGAGATCATCAACAAAGGCAAAAATCCCGACCAGTTTCCAAAATGAATGTTTTCCAAAAGATCCAGACTAAAATATTGATATCCATGTATATACTAAGAAAAATGAAAAGCAACAATGCGATGACAACATTTACCATTGGGCCCATAATGGCTACAATCAATTCCTGGATAGGTTTTTTCAGGCATATTGCGCAATCGTGCTACACCGCCAATAGGTAGCAGGATAATATCTTCTGTTTGATACCATAACGTTGTGCGGTAAGGGCATGCCCAAATTCATGTAAGACCACACAAAAAACATAGCAAGAATAAAGCAAACTTCAATGACGATCTCTTTGGTAGATGCACCTCGGAAAGACCGGAACCAATGATATAAATTAGAATCAATAGAAAGGTCCAGTGGATTTTCACGGGAATTTTCGTGAAGGACCCTATATACCAGGCTTTTTCGAACATGGAAGCATTGTTAGTTGATAGTTGTTAGTTGTTAGTTGATGGTTGCTGGAATGAAGTTTTCAGTTGGTAGTCTTGAAGAAGTTTTCAATTGGCAGTTAACAGATCACAGTAAAGAAGAAGCTAATGTTGATTCGCAATAAATAACGAATTAAAAATTCAATAAATATTCAGTATATGTAAACCTAACAAGTGTTAGTTTTGTTACCATAATCCATAATCTCTTCCAAGCTTTAGCCTTCAGCCTTTCCCCTATAATCCTACTCCCCCACATCGGTTGATACAACTGCCCCTGCAAGATTGCTCTTGATATAACAATGCGCTGTACTTCGGAAGTTCCTCGTAGATCTGGGTAATTTTAGCATCCCGCATCAGGCGTTCTACATGGTATTCCTTTACAAAGCCATACCCGCCATGAATTTGAACGGCTTCAACCGTGTGTTTCATGGCGACATCAGATGCAAACAATTTTGCCATGCTGGCAGCTGTTGTAAAATCCATACCCTGATCTTTCATCCATGCTGCTCTTAGCACCATCAATTTTGCTGCTTCGACTTCAGTGGCCATATCTGCAAGTTTGAATGCAATGGCCTGATGCTGTGCAATGGGTTTGCCAAAAGTTGCCCGTTCTTTGGCATAGTTGATGGCCAACTCATATGCACCGGAAGCGATACCTAATGCTTGTGAGGCAATTCCAATGCGGCCACCGGTTAAGGTTTTCATGGCAAATTTGAAACCGTCTCCTGCCGGACCCAGCAAATTTTCTTTAGGCACTTTTACGTCATTGTACATGATCGTATGTGTATCTGATGAGCGAATACCTAACTTATCTTCCTTTGCGCCTATGATCACGCCCGGCCATGAAGTTTCTACAATAAAAGTGCAAATACCTCTGCTGCCCTGAGTGGGGTCAGCTTGCGCCATCACGAGATGTACATTGGAGCTGCCTCCATTGGTGATCCAGTTTTTGGTACCGTTTAATAGATAATGATCTCCACAATCAACAGCCATGGTCTTTTGTGCGGTGGCGTCACTCCCGGCTTCGGGTTCGGAGAGGCAAAATGCGCCAATCCATTCTCCTGTTGCAAGTTTTGGCAAGTATTTTTGTTTCTGTTCTTCAGTGCCCATTTTTCGATTCCCCAACAGACGAGACTATTATTCACAGACATGATGACAGAGCAGGAATTATCAATTTTACTGATTTCGGTCATGGCTAAAACATAGGAAATGGTGTCCATACCGCCTCCGCCATATTCAGGAGAGACCATCATGCCCAAAAATCCGAGTTCGGCCATTTTCTGGACTTGCTCTTTCGGGTAGATCATTTTAGAATCTCTTTCGATCACACCCGGTAATAATTCCCTGCGGGCAAACTCCCTGGCGGCCTCCTGTACGGCCAATTGTTCTTCAGTTAAGGTAAAATACATATCAATCGATTAAACCGCGAAGATAAAACCAAAGATGCAGAGTTTGTGGGACTGAATAGCAGTCAGGCTTGAACGATATCCCTTTTTTTTTCACAGGAGTAGTGAGATATATCAAAAGTAATGAACCCGATCGCATGAAATTTTTCATTTCAGCTGAAATGTTGCCAATTTTTGAAATTTTTTAAAAAAAATTACTCACAATTATATGATATTCAATGTATTAGTTCAATAATTCATAAAATGATAATTTAAAATAGCAAAATATCTATAAATTTGTTACTTCAAAATTGCAAAATGAATTATTTGATTGAAAAATCTCAAAGATTGACCAGTAAATTGGATGTTCTGCATCCCAGATATTTATTTAATCAAATTGATTGGACTCAAAGACTAATTGCCATAAAAGGAGCAAGAGGCACTGGTAAGACTATATTATTACTGCAATATTTAAAGAGCTTAAACTTGCCTGGAAATATGGCAATCTACATAAGCCTGGATGATTTTTATTTTACTTCGAATTCACTAATGGACTTCGCTCATCACTTTTATTTAAAAGGGGGAAAAATACTGGCGATTGATGAAGTGCATAAATATCCAAATTGGTCTCGCGAGTTAAAAAATGTTTACGACAGTTATCCGGATTTGAAATTGGTTTTCACCAGTTCCTCAATTTTGGAACTTTACAAGGGAATTGGTGATCTCAGTCGGAGATTAACTAGTTACCAGCTTTATGGACTTTCTTATAGGAATTTTGCTCATGAATGGAAATATTTCTTTAGAACCAATATCTCTGGAAGATGTACTATATAAACACGAAGAGATCGCTTTAGATTATTCCCGGAAATTAAGGCCATTTGAATATTTTGAGGCCTATCTGAAAATCGGATATTATCCATATCATTTGGAGGGGAAAAGGTCTATGCCCAAAAATTGCTTCAAGTTATAACGATGATTCTGGAAAATGATTTGCCTTCTGTTGAGTCCATCGAATATGAAAGTATTTATAAACTAAGAAAACTTTTGTATCATATTTCAGTTTCTGTTCCTTTTAAACCTAATATCAGTAAACTTGCAGAAATTATTCAGACAAACAGAAATGCGTTAATGCATTATTTTAAAATATTGGAAAAAGCGGAACTTATCCATCAGCTATTGCCAATGGGCAGGGATGCCGGTGTCATGCGAAAGGCAGAAAAAATATACCTGCAAAACACAAATGTGATGTATGCTTTGGCCCCTGGACATTGTGAAATAGGACAGGTAAGGCAATGCTTTTTATTAAATCAATTAAAAAATGCCCATCAAGTCAAAGCCGCATTATATGGGGATTTTTTAGTGAATGAAAAATATATTTTAGAAGTTGATGGAAAAAATAAAACAAATAGGCAAATTAAAAATTATCAAAATGCTTTTTTGGTTAAGGACCAAATTGAAATCGGCAACAGACAGACGATTCCTATTTGGTTATTTGGTATGTTGTATTAGTAAGATTACTTTTTTGGTAAAATTTAATACTGCAACTCCAGCTCAACAGCCTTCGGAAACAAAATATTATTCTCCAGGTGAATGTGCATGTGCAAATCATCTTCAAAGTCTTTCAACATAGAAAACGCCACCCGATAGGTTGTGCAAGCATCCGGTGGAGGGGTGTAGGCATCGCTAAGTTGTGAGATTTTACGAAAACGATCGCCTTCCACATCGTGTTCGCGATGCATCATTTGGATGGGATTTTCTACAGTTCCAAAAGGAGGTCTTTCAAGTCTTTGATTCTGTTGATTAGCATGAACCATTTGGCGGATGTAAGGAAACAAGATTAATTCTTCCTTTTTGCATATGATTGCTCAATTCCAAAGCCGAAGTTTTAAATTCTTTGGTGATTTCATACAATTCCGGGTGATTACTTCCATGTACCTTACAAAGTTTGTCCAGAAATGGAGGAATTGTTTCGATCATTTGTTCAACGTATCGATGATGTTTTTTTTCGATGTAATCTGCGAGCAAATCCGGAGACCAGGATTGAAAATCAATGGCTTGTCCTTCGGTTTGTCTGGACACATGATCCAATTGGTGAAGGAGTTCGTTTTCATCAATATTTTGTTTTTGCAGACTTCATGAACGGTTTTTCCGCCTTTGCAACAAAGTCAATGCCGTATTTCTGAAATACAGCGGCTGTCCGATAATCCCTGGCTACAAAGGAACCAACAGTAGGCTGAGATGTAATGTCTAATGTGATCATAGCTATCAATTTTATTTTAAAAATGTTTTGCGCTTTTGAATGTCTTTTGATAAATCCAAGAGACTGGTATGTTCCAACATTTGTCTGAGCTCTTCGCGTAATGCTTTAAACTTAAAATGCAGCGGACAAGGTTTTTTCTCATTACAATGCGCAAAACCCAGTGCGCAGTCCATATATATGGAGTCCCCATCAATGGCTGCCACTATTTCGCTTAAGCTGGTTTTTTGCAGCTTTGATTTTTTGATCTCAAAACCACCTGTCGGGCCTTTTTGGGAGTCGATGATTTTTGATTTTACCAGCTTCTGTAGAATTTTAGAGGTAAACGAAATCGGTGATTGGATTTCTTCAGCAATCTCCTGTAGCCCCACCCTGGCATTGCCTTCCGATTTCATGGCGATATAAAGGCTGGCTTTTATAGCATATTCGCAAGCTTTGGAGAACATGTTTCTGAATTTTTTACAAAGTTAAACTATATTCTATAATAATGGACATATTTGTCCGTTATTATTTTAATTGAAAATTTTATTAAAAATGTGCATTTCATACTTGAAAACACGAGTTTTTAATGGAAAGGACAAGTCTAAGGGCTGAAACCAACTCCTTTATTTTATATCTAGGCTGTAGAAGTGTGATTTTAATTTTTAAGTAAGGAGAAAGTTATAAATTTATCTTTTGAATTGGCAATTCAAAGTTTAAAATCTGGTATGCTTATTATTAAAAAAATTTTCTATCCATGAGAAATTTGATTTCACTCTTATTCATGTTTGTTTTGGTCTGCAATCTCCAAAGTCAAAACGCACAAGCCTGTTCTTCTCCGCAACACAGGCAGTTTGACTTTTGGCTTGGGAAATGGGAAGTTTTAAATCCAAAGGGGATTAAGGTGGGTGAAAATGTGATTCAGTATATACAAGACTCTTGCGTCATTCTCGAAAATTGGAAATCAGCCCAGTTAACGGGTACCAGTTATAATTATTACGATCCAACTGAGAAAACATGGAATCAGTTATACCTCGATAATAAAGGCACGATTCTGAAATTAAAAGGAAATTTTGTGATGGGTAAGATGATTGTGGAAAGTGAAACAATCAAAGGAAAAAATTACAATTACAAGAACAAAATTACCTGGCAAGTATTGGAATATGGTACGGTCTCTCAGAAATGGGATATTGTAGATGCAGATGGTAAAATATTAAGTGTGGCCTTTGATGGAATTTATAAACGGATGTAATTTTTTAACTGATACCAGTTTTATTTAAAAGTATGGATTGGCTTGTTAGGAGGAATTCAACCCAAATGCTGTTGCCAATTATTGAAAGCATCACACTTGCCAAATTATTTCGTTTTGAAATTTTAATTATTTTATTTGATGCTCAAGTTGATATCATGAAGCAAGTTGAAATTTTAAAATTAACAACGAACGACATTGGCCGTTTGCAACAAATAAGTCGGCAAACATTTACAGAAACATTTGCATCTGTAAATTCTACAGAGAATATGAAAAAGTATTTGGACGAGGAATTTTCAATCGAGAAACTATTATCTGAGCTAAGTGATGGAAATTCGGAATTTTATTTTGCGACATATGACAAAGATGTTGTAGGGTATCTGAAATTAAACTTTGGCCAGGCACAGACCGAATTGAAATCTGATCTGGGTGTGGAAATAGAAAGGATTTATGTGCTCAGGGAATTTCAGGGTAAAAACTTAGGGCAGGATCTTTTTAACAAAGCTCTTGAAATGGCTGGAAACAAAAATGCAGATTATATTTGGTTGGGAGTTTGGGAGAAAAACCACAAGGCTATAAAGTTTTATGAGAAAAATGGTTTTCAAACATTTGATAAACACTTATTCAAATTGGGCGGTGAAGTGCAGACGGATCTTATGATGAAACTTGACCTGAAAGAAGACCGGGTATTAATACAATCTGAAAATTATTTAATATGAATATGTATACTACTGATATTTGGGGTGGCTAAATGAAAGAATTTATCGTTTAGTCATGAGTGATACCATACCGGCCAAAACAAAGAAAATTGCTATTTTTGTAGAATTATGACAAAGAATACTTTGATAAAGGATATTAATACTCTACTGGAATCCATTGAAGACCTAGATAAACTGGAAGCCATTTATGAGCTGGTTGAATATTATAGAACACAAAGAATATTAGGACCTGGAATTATTTAACCCAAGAACAAAAAGACCACATCCTAAGAGCTTTTGACGAATCAGAGAATGACGATAATTTGGTTCCAATGACTGAAGTATTTAAGCGCTAAATGGAAATACGCTTTGCAAAAACTGCTACGTTTGATTTAAATAACATTCTAGAGTATCATTCAAATGAATGGGGAGAAAAGGCAGCCGTAAAATTCCAATCCAAACTTGAACACTTAATGAATTTAATAAGTTCCAATTCATATTTAGGAGTTCTAGAGAATTCGTGGAATAGAATTTACGGCATTTTATTGATTAAAAATGTTAGAGTATATTATAGGATCCGCGATGAAAAACTTATTATACCTGCCTTAAAAACTGAAAGTCTTACCAAAATACCTTACACAAAAGCAAGTATAAAAATTAAAATATGAAACACCTCATGGATTTCACAATTACTAAACCTGGGCAACTATTCAATTACCGTTACCAAAATTGCGTATATGGTAATACTTGGTTAGCTTGTTGGATTATACTTTGGTTGACAAATCGAATACTTTATCGCTACAAAAAATTTGATGAGGGGCAAAAGTTTACCATCTACACCATCGTCAAATAATTCCTTTTCGTTTTTTTTATTTCCGCAGCTCTCAAACTTCTTGGCATTGATGTTACTGTACTTATTGCAGGTTCTGCCGCGTTGTTGGTTGGTATTGGTTTGGGATTGCAAGGCCTGTTTTACGATTTCATTTCAGGGATAATTCTTTTAGCCGAAGGAACAATTAAAATTGGAAATGTAATTCAGATTGGAGATAAACGGGTGGAGATTTTAGCCATCCGTTTCAGAACTTCTGTTGTAAAAACCCGTGATGAAAAAGAAATCATAATTCCTAATTCATTTCTCACAAAAAATGAAATCATCAACTGGTCAAATCAAAAAAATATCAACCGCCATTACATATCCGTTCAGGTAAATGAAAAGGATGTAGAAAAAGCCATGATACTGATGCAGCAAGTAGCAAAAACTCACCCCAAAGTAATTGCAAAACCCGAACCGTATGTAAGAATTGAGGAGTTCACCGATTACTCCGTTTCGCTAAAGCTTTTGTTTTGGTCAGAAGAAGTGTTTGCCGTAGGCAGAATGTTAGGCGATCTCCGCTTGTTGGTTTTAAAATCATTCCGTGAGAACCATATTGTTATTCCCGTGCCACATCAAGTAATTACAATAAATAGATAATTTTCCATGCTCATTGTATTTGCCTTACTCATTCTCATCATCATTTTGTTTGCGTTAGACAAATTCCCGCCCGATTCTGTTATTCTATTAAGCTTAATTGCACTGGTTGTCTCAGGGACGATTACCCCTTCTCAGGCATTTGCGGGTTTCGGAAGCGATTTCATCATCATGCTTTCTTCTATTTTTATTATCAGTGCATCCTTGCAGCATAATGGAGTGGTTGAATACCTCAGCAATAAACTCACAAGTAATGTAAGCGGTAATTATTTTCTCACAACAGCCACCATCATGCTGTCAGTTGGAGTGCTTTCTGCATTCATGAATAACACCACAGTGGCTGCCGTAATGGTTTTACCCATTTTGGGAATGTGTAAAAATCAGGGCAGGCACCCTCCCCTCTATTTAATGCCTATGGCGTTTGCTTCACTACTTGGTGGCACTTGCGTTAATCGGCACTTCTACCAACATTGCAGGAAGTAATTTTTTATTGGAAAATGGGATAGAACCAATCGGTATGTTTGAGTTTTTGCCAATTGGTTTAGCGCTGCTTGTTGTTTGCACATTGTTGTTTGCGTTTTTCGGAAACCGAATTTTGCCCAATATTCTTTCTATTGAAACTCAAACAAAAAAAAATGACCGTTATTTTCTTGCCCATATATACATTACTCATCAATCTTCTCTTGTAGGAAAATCAATTCTATCCCTGAACGATGCCGACCTTACTTTCACCAAAGTCGAAAACGCGGAACAATCTTTTGATTTTAACTCCGATTATATCATTCAGCAAAATGATAACCTCTATCTAAGAGCAACCAGTGAAGCACTCAAATTATTCTATCATAAACATAATATTTCCGAAACAGCCAATCCTCTTGAAACGTTTAAATCTGAGATTGTTGAGTTGATGGTTCTGCCTTCCTCTTTCATTGCTAACACGACAATTAACGAATCAAATTTCCGCCACAAAACAGGGCTTATACCTATCGGTCTGTTCCGAAAGGGCGAAAGTATATCTTCCAATATTCTCGACATAAAAATTAAAACAGGTGACATCCTTATTGCCGAAGGACTTGAAGAAGAAATTGACGGGGTTCGTCAGCGAAATAATTTTATTGTCCTTACGCAACAACCTAAATCAAACCTTCCCCACTTAAGAAAAGGTTTTATAGCATTGGCAATTTTTGTATTGGCAGTAATTGTAGGTGCTATCGAATTTTACCCATGAGCATTTCATTTTTATCAGCAGTGTTACTGTCTATGTCATTTAAAGTATTACCAACTGATGTAGTTTATTCAAAAGTTGACTGGCGGCTTATTATACTCATTGGCGGTATGACCGCCTTTGGAACAGCCATCAAACAAACAGGTGGCGATGTCTATCTCGCAAATCAAATCACCACAATTTTTTCAGGTGCAAACAATGTTCTTATACTCCTCGCTTTTATGATCCTCACTGTTTTACTTACACAACCTATGAGCAATGCTGCCGCTGCATTGGTAATTCTTCCAATCGCACTGCAAACAGCAAACAGCATTGGTGCCGATCCTAGAAGTTTTGCCGTTGCAATAATTCTTTCAGCATCTATTTCTATGGTAACACCTTTTGAACCCGCATCGCTATTGGTTTTGGGTCCGGGCAGATATAAAATATCTCACTTCTTTAAAATAGGCGGTGTGCTTACGGTGATAGGTTTATTTATCATTCTGCTGATGATTCGTTACCTATATAGAATTGAATAATCCCAATATGTTTATTAAATTGAAGCTTCTCCGTAGATTGGTAACAAAATAATTTATCGAGGAATAAACTATAGAATACATATTGATGCCAACTGATGTTTCCTAAAATGCATTTGATGCGCGTAAAGTTGCTATCGCTAAGGTAAACATTAAAGTTCCAATATGAATTGACCTTATATTGAATAGCAGGCCAATAACCATTATATAGGAAACTGCTTAAATCAAATATTTTCGTTCATATATAAAATCACATTTTCTAAAACAAACTACGAAGAAGCGATCTGTGAAAGTAGGAAAAAGAAAGAAGGTTGTAGATTGATGGAATTCTTGTTGCTCCTTGGTAAAAAAGACTCCGCCTATAAAACTGTTTTGCCTCCATTCCACTGATGCAATTTTCTTTCACGTTTGGCTGAGATTTATTAACTTAGCGTTTGTTAAGCTGCAGTGAATGAGGCACGACGTCAATACCAAATCGTTATAGAAAAATATACCTACTGAACAGGGTATCTGAATTAAATTATGATAGAAAATAGAATAATTAATATTGCAATTGGATTTGTTACAGGTCGATTGTTGTTTCAAAATGTATTAAAAACTTATATTAACAATTGGCTTGAACACGGTTTGATAGAGAATAAAAATGTGAGAATTCATGTTTTGGTTTCTTACGATTTGCGTTACAAAAACACCAATACCAATGACTATAAAAAAGTACCAAAGGAACTTCTTGATTTGGTTGATTCCATACATTTTTACGGGGTCCATGAAGTAAATGAAGAAATTGAATTTTTGGCAAAAACCGACAATACAATTGATATAGAGGACTGTCATTTGCTTTTTGGCGAAGGGTATGCTAAGAAAAGAAACATTATAACCTACTTTGCAATAAAACTAAAAATGGACAAGTTGTTGTTCATAGACGATGATGAGTACCCTTTAGCAACCTACAAAAATAAAAATGGTGGTTTGTTGTGGATGGGGCAAAGTATCTTAAGTACACATTTGAGATTTAATGACGAAGCAGATATAACCCATGGATTACATTGTGGATATATTTCACCTATTCCTTATTTGAGGTTTAATGACACTTTAACTGAAAATGATTTTAGATTATTCATTGAAGCCCTTAGCAATGATATCATTACTTGGGATAAAATGAAAAAAGTCATTATTAACCAAAAAGGAGTAACGTTTTCTGATGAAGAAATTTTAACAAAACAGCTATCATACGAAGTTGAAGAAGTCAATGGAATGAAATTTATTTCAGGTGCAAATCTTTGTTTCAACTTAAAGAATTATAAATTATTTCCACCTTTTTATAATCCACCTGGTGCAAGAGGTGAAGATACTTTCATGAGCACATCTTTAACAAAATTGAAAGTTGTGAAAGTGCCTTGCTATGCTTTTCACGATGGGTTCTCTATGTATAACAACTTATTAAATGGTGTGTTGCCCGTCGAATTAAAGCCAATAGAAAACACCAGTAATGAAATTCTAATGCGTTTTGTGAATGCTTCTGTTGGTTGGATTAGATATAAACCTTTGTTGGTTTACATTACGGATAAAGAGAATTTTGAAGCGACTATGAAAACAATGGAGGATAACTTAAAAGCCACTATTCCAAAATTATGTTCTTATTTTAAAACAGATTATTTTAATAAAATAATAGTTGAATTTGAAAAATACAGAAAGAATGTAAAAAAACACTTTATTGAATTTGAAAAAACTAAATCAACTTGGAATAGATTATTGGAAAACGCTATTTAACAAGTGAGTAAAACTTGTCTGCTAATAACAGCACCTAACCAAATGTGGCGGTTCAGTGGTTAAATCAAACTTTGTTCTTCTTTTAAAGTTTTGGCCTGGTTGACAGTGAAGTGCTACGAAGTCGTCAACTTCGGGTAGCTGAAAATCTTTGGCGGCAAATCCATTGGACTTTGCAAGCCATAAAATGAAAAGCAATGAAATTATACATACTTCTCTTTATTAGCATTCAGGCAATTTAAACCTCGTGCAGCGGACATCAGACTCCACATGCTTTTGACAAGAGTGCCACTTTAACAGTCGGCGAAACTGTCAAGTAACTGGGAAATAATATTTTGCTAGTTTATCAGGACAAGTATGATAATTACTGGTTTGGCAGCTGGGAGACTGGTTTGTATCGCTTTGACGGAAAAACAATCCTTCATTTTACAACGAAAAGTGAGTTGCCACACAACAGAATAGAAGAAATTATAGAGGACAAATCAGAAAATATTTTCATAAATACCAGTAATGGTATCAGCAAATTTGATAGACAAAAATTCACCACATTGAGTATTGCTAATGCGGGCAACGATTGGAAATTAGTACCAAACGACCTGTGGTAAGAAATGGGCGAAGTGGCATAAAGGCCTGTAAACAAGATCTACTCTCAAATGGTTACTTACTAAATTCAAAGAGAATCCGAATTTATTTTATCACTGGAAATTGGTTCATCCATAGATTGTTTTTATTACATTCGTGATTGAACAGGAAGAGCTGCAATATGCAGCATACCTGTCAGATGGACATTTTGTCTATCATGGTGTTCATGATCACACTGCAATAGTGCCTGCAATGTATAACCCACTTTTTATTGACGACTCAATATATAAGGTGCAATTTAATGTAGAATTATTGGCACACCAGCAGGTTAAAACAGACTTCCTGACTTTCATTGAGTATTCCGGCCAAAATGAGCCACTGATTCCGGAGCAAATTGAGCCACCGATTCCGGAGTAAAGTGAGCCACCGATTCCGGAGCAAAGTGAGCCACTCAAGGCAGTATGATTTGAGACCTATTTTGAAGTAAAAATTACTTCAAGATGGCCAATCAAATTGTATCTATGCAAAAGCTAAGAAAACTATTAAAATTGACTTTGGAAGCCTTATCTGATCGTAAGATTAGTCAGCTTACCGGAATGTCGAGGAATACCATTGATAAATACAAAGAGGTATTCGATAAGCATCCTTTGAGTTATCAACAATTACTTAAACTATCGGACAAGGAGTTATATTCTATTGTCTACCCTCCAGCTGAGCAAGACCCCAGTCATGATGAATTATATCGTTTGTTCCCAGATATGGAAAAACGATTAACAAAAGTTGGAGTGACCAAACTTTTGCTCTGGGAAGATTACAAAAGGGAGTTTCCTCAGGGTGTTCAATACTCCCAATTTTGTGAACATTTTAAACGCTATGAAAAAAGTCAGCAACTCAGTTATGTGTTTGATCATAAAGCCGGGGATAAAATCATGATTGATTTTGCAGGTAAAAAATTGCACTTAGTGGATCCCGATTCTGGTGAACTTATTCCAGTTGAAGTATTTGTTGGTATTTTGCCCTGTAGTGGATACACATTTGCAATCGCTATTCCAAGTCAAACCACACCTGATTTTTTATACGCATTAGAATCAGCTCTACATTATTTTGGGGGCGTTCCACAGGCGATCGTTACTGACAACCTAAAGCCTGCTGTAAACCGTGCCAGCAAGTACGATCCTGAGTTGAATAAAAGTATGGCAGATTTTGCGGAGCATTATGATGCCGCAGTATTACCTACACGCGCACGCAAACCAAAAGATAAAGCCTTAGTTGAATCTGCCATTAATATCCTATATACCAGAATTTATGCTCCGCTCCACGACAAAGTTTTTCATAGCCTTCGAGACTTGAATGAAGCCATTCGTATATTGCTTGATAAGCACAATAGTATTCTTTATCAACAAAAACCATTTAGCCGCAAACAACAATTTGATTCAGTAGAAAAAATCAACTAAAACCATTGCCTGAACTAAAATTTGAATTTAAAAAATATCAACAAGCAAAGGTTCAACCCAATTGTCATGTATTGCTTAGCGAGGATCGCAAGTATTACTCTGTACCATACAGTTATACTGGTCAAAAAGTTGATATTGGGTATACCGCCACAACCGTGGAAATATTTTCTAAACATGAGCGAATAGCCCTACACCAAAGGAATAGAACATGGAGCAAGTATACTACCAATGGAACTCATTTGCATCCCAATCACCAATATTACCGTCGCTGGAATAAAGATTTTTTTGTCCAGGAAGGGGCTAAGATAGGAGAACATACAATTCGTTTTATGGAACAACTATTTGCGCAGAGCAAACATCCTGAGCAAGCTTTTAAAAGCTGTCAGGGAGTGCTCCATCTTGCAACAAAAAACGGAAACGATAAGGTAGATCAGGCTGCTGGAATCTGTCTACAATTTGATTATGTATCATACCGGAAATTGGAACAAATTCTCTCAATGGATTTTCAAAATATCAAATGGGACGAAGCTTCTCCAACCCAATTGGATCTTTTTCATGAAAATATCCGAGGTCAAATGTATTATAAGTAACCTTTTAAATTATCTATATGAATCAACAAAGTACTTTAGATTCCATGCGCAACTTGCGGTTAACTGGAATGGCCGATCGATACGAAGCCATTATTCATTTACCAGCACACCAAAAACCAGATGAATCCATTTTAATTGGCCAATTGGTAGAAGCTGAATTTTTGCACCGTAATCATCGCAAAACTCAAACTTCTGTAAAGAATGCAAAGTTTAGGTATCAAGCTAATCTTAACGATGTGATTTGTACACCACAAAGGAATCTCTCAAAAGAAATAATTTCTTCAATATCGGATTGCTCGTTCATAGATCGTGGTGAAAATATTATCATTACCGGTGCTACAGGTTGCGGGAAAAGTTTTCTTGCATCTGCTATCGGATATCAAGCTTGTATTAAAGGCAAACGTGTCGCTTATCTTTCATTACCTAAACTGTTTGCAAAAATTAAATCAGATAAATTGGATGGTGCATTCCGCAAAGACATTGATAGACTTGAAAATAAAAATCTTGTTATTTTAGATGACTGGGGTTTGACTCCCCTCGATACTCAGGCTCGTTTAGCTTTGTTGCAAATAATGGAAGATAGACATAACAGATATTCCACCATAATCGTCTCTCAACTTCCTGTAGCTGCATGGCATCAATATATTAATGAAAATACCATTGCCGATGCTATCCTTGATCGTATAATACATCAAGCTCATAGAATTGAACTAACCGGTGAATCTTTACGCAAAATGTCAAAAATTAATCAACAATAATTACTTTTGGCTTATGGTCTTTTATCTACTTATTTAGTGGCTCACTTTGCTCCGGAATCCCTGGCTCACATTCAACCGGAATTAGTGGCTCAGTTTAGACCGGAATGGGTGGCTCAGATTGCCCGGAATATTCACTTTCATTAAGATGTGTGCAGAATGCGGAATAGATAAGTGGGAAATCTGTATGAACAAAATGACCTGCAACTATTACGACAAAGCAGGAAATAACATATGGGTGGATGGAATACTACAATAAAAATGATCTGCAACAAAAAAAAAGGAATATGGCAATTTATCACTTTATACGCACCCAGAAATTACCTGCTTCAAGAGTTGAATTATGGGATTTTATTTCGTCTCCGGCCAATTTAAAGGAAATAACACCTGACTACATGGGCTTCGAGGTAACAAATATATTGGGTGTTGAAAAAATGTATCCGGGCATGATCATTGCCTATAAAGTGAGCCCTTTGTTTGGTTTAAAACTCAATTGGCTTACAGAAATAACCCATGTTAAAGACTTTGAATACTTTGTTGATGAGCAAAGAGTAGGCCCTTACTCACTGTGGCATCATCAACATAAATTGGAGAACATTGAAGGAGGAGTTTTAATGACCGATATTGTAACTTATAAACCGCCAATGGGTATTTTGGGGATCATAGCTAACTTTCTCTTTATTGAAAAAAAACTAGATGAAATATTTGATTATCGAAAAATTGTTTTAGAGAAGAAATTCGGGAAATTCGAATCCTAATATGCACTTTTTATGAATTCCACTATGGTTACGGATACTTTATTAATCAACAAATACTTCTTGTTTATATCAAGATTTTAGACTTTTAATTTTACCTTTAATTCATCGTAACTTCAAAATCTCGTAACGAAGTGATGACGCGGTTATTGGCGTGTTTTCAACAGCACGGCTCTAAATTTGCGACAATTCAAATCATTTAAATTTATGAAAAAGACATTACTGAAGGTCCTTTATGGGATCTTTGCTGTCGTATTATTGCAGGTCAACAGCAAAGCACAAATCCAAATCCTGCAGGAATTTAAGAATTATCATTCTCGATCTATTGGTACTTATCAAAACATACATTACCGCGAAGCAGGATTCTCCTCTCTTTATCCCATTGCTGGAAGTCAGGGTACCGAATTCTGGACTTGCTCAGATCGTGGCGTAAACATTGACGCAGCCAATGCAAATGAAGTGGCTTGTCGACCTACCTATGACAAAATTTTTCCCTTTCCAAGTTATAGTCCTAAAATTCACAGGTTAAGACTAAGAGGAGACAGTATACAAATCATTCAGACCATTCCTGTTAGAAGACCCAACGGGCAGGGTGCAACAGGACTTATCAATCCAACAGGTCTCGGCAGCACAGCCCTTGAAATGCCATCAGTTGATACAGTTAATTCTTGTTCTTCCTTCATGCAGAAACTTACACAAAAGGATACGTTTGGAATTGATTGCGAAGGTCTAGTCGTTGACCCCGATGGTAATTTCTGGTTATGCGAAGAAGGCGGCCCAACCATTTGGAAGTTGAACAAAGCGGGAGTTCTCATTCAGCGTTTTACTCCCTAATGCCAATTTAACTGGAAGACAACAGGTAGATGTATTGATAGACACTGTTTTTAAATACCGCAAGAACAATCGCGGCTTTGAAGGGATTGCTATTACTCCCAATGGCAAAATTTATGTAGCCATCCAAAGTCCATTATTATTTCCTTCAAAATCAATTGGCGAAAATTCGAGGATTCATCGAATTTTGGAAATAGATCCTGCAACCAATATTACCAGAATGTTTGCGTATCTGAATGACGGGATCATTGGAAAGGTGGTGACCAGATTCGACTACGCGACTGGAAAATTGGTGATTTGTATGCAGTTAACAATAATGAATTGTTGGTACTTGAAGCCGCAGCTCGTGGAGCAACTGACATTAAAAGATTATATCGAATTAACTTGGCCCACGCCACCCCTGTACATGGAGGTCTTTATGGTAATATGAGTTTAGAACAATTGGTAGATTCAACAGGTCTTGCAGCAAACAGAATTGTTCCGGTGACCAAAACACTGGTCATGGATCTACTGGCGAATGGATGGCCATCATCTTTAGATAAAGCTGAAGGGCTATCCATCTTAAATGATAGCACAATCATTATAGGAAATGATAACGATTATGGTCAATCATCTCCCCAATGAAAACGGAATTGCCTCCACAACCGGAAAACTAAGTCAATTGATAATCTTTGGACTTAAAGGTTCGGATAAAATTTCAGGATTTCAAGCCGTGCATCCGGTTACTCAAGGGCTAACAGGACCAAGTACCCAGCAATCTCCATATATTCTTCCGGATGCACCCGGTGTTCAATTTACTTCAATTCTTTCGGCTGGAGAAACTATAAATGGTTATACACTATGCGGCATTCCAGATGGTATGGGGGCATATGACAATGGAAATGGCAACTTCACCATCTTGCTGAATCATGAAGTTGGAGCTGGAGGTGGGGCTATTCGCGCTCATGGTTCTACAGGTGCTTTTGTATCTAAATGGACCGTCCGCAAATCCGACTTAAAAGTATTACACGGTGAAGACCTTATTAAATCCGTAAACCTCTGGAATGGAACCGCATATGTAAAAGGTACTACCGCATTTTCTCGCTTGTGCTCCGGAGATCTTGCTCCCTACACTGCTTTCTATCATAAATCTGGTTTTAAAAGATTAGGAACAATGACCAGATTGTTCCTGAATGGAGAAGAAATTGGAGCAGAAGGTCGCGCATTTGCCCACATCGTTACTGGTTCAAATGCCGGGGTCAGTTACGAACTTCCATATTTGGGTAGGGCTTCTTGGGAAAATGTGCTAGCTCACCCTGAATCAGGAGAAAAGACGATCGTAGCTTTACTTGACGACAGCAATGAAGGCCAAGTATATTTTTACTATGGAACCAAAGGGACCGCAGGCAATGAAATTGACAAGGCTGGACTTTCCAAAGGAAAATTGTACGGACTTAAAATTGAGGGTTATAAAACTGAGTTAGATTCCACGATACCGTCAGATTTAATGCAGTTTAGTCTCGCAGATCTTGGGACTGTTCAAAAAATGTCTGGAGCAGAACTGAATACTTTGAGCAATAATTTGAGTGTAACCAGTTTTAAACGTCCGGAAGACGGCACTTGGATTTCAGGCAAACCCAATGAATTTTATTTTGTCACCACCAATGCATTCAACGCACCAAGTAGGATGTGGAAATTGACATTTAACGATTTAAAAAATCCAGCAGCTGGAGGTACAATTTCAGTTGTTTTGAATGGAACCGAGGGACACAAAATGATGGACAATATTTGCGCAGATAATGCCGGCCATTTGTTGATTCAGGAAGATGTTGGCAACAATGCACGATTAGGAAAAATTTGGCAGTACAACACCTCAACGGATCTATTGAAATCAGTAGGGGAACATGACCCAACGCGATTTCTTAACGGAGGCTATAATTATCTGACTCAGGATGAAGAATCTTCTGGAATTGTAGATATTAAAAATATACTAGGGCAAGGAATGTTTTTGCTTAATGATCAGGCCCACTACACCATAGGAGGGGAAGTTATAGAAGGAGGACAGATTTTAGTTATGTTCAATCCTGATACATACAATGAGAGACCTACTGTCATGTTAGAAGCTGAAATGTCTGATGACAAAAGCCATGAAGAGGAATCTGTTGAATCAAAAATTGCTTCAAATATATACCAAATGATATCCAATCAGAATTCGGATACAAACCTGTTAAAAATATATCCTAATCCCATATCTACTGGTCAGTATTTGACACTTGAATTAAATCTTTCGAAAGAACAGATGGTCTTTGTGAGTTTATATAATATTTCAGGCCAACAAATTTGGAACGAACAATTGCTAGTGCCTGGCAAAAGAATTCGATACACACATCCATTTGCCGAAAATTTAAATCGGGGTATATACCTGTTGTCTTGTCGTTTACTTGATAAAACCATAAATCAAAAAATTATCATTAAATAATTATTTTAATATAGCCCTTTAAAAGCCTTGTCCTTCAAACGGACAGGGCTTTTTTTATGCTATGAGTACTTAATTTTTTGATGAAAATTACGGACGCAAAATTTTAGCAAAGAATTGTAGAGTTGCTTTTGTGAAAATATTTTCACTTATACTTTGACTTAATTCTCAATACCAAAACAATGTTTTATAATATTTATTGGATCCTTGGCATCAATTGGATAGCGATATTTGTTTTCATGCAGAATAATATAAATTAAACAAGAAATGAATAACGCGATCGCATTCTCAAATAAATTGCTGTTTCAATCATAAATTCTTCGCAAGTACATTGTAAAACTCATAAATCGATAAAATCCTATATACTTTATAATCTTTACCATAATTTTAATGCTTTTCAAATCCAAAAATTAGGAATTTAAGTGATGATCTTCATTCTTATCTCCACAAACATTTTATCTTGCGATTTTCAGACAATTATCAATTTTAGAACCTTACTACAATGTTTTTAAAAAAACTTATTTTACTCTTGACTTGTGCTTTTAGTATAACATTCTTGTTGGCGCAAGACAAAAAGGAGGCAATGCAGAAGTTAATGCAGACTTATCACGAGTTCAAGATGTTTGATGGAGCTGTTTTACTTGCAGAAAATGGTAATATCATATACAAGGATGCATTTGGATTGGCTAATAGAGAATGGAACATTCCCAATACTACGAATACAAAATTTATGCTTGGTTCTATATCTAAGCCATTCACCGCAACTTTAATTTTAATTTTAGTGGAGAAAGGATTGTTGAGTTTGGATAAATCTATTGATTCATATTTACCGGAGTTTATGGATAAGCCGGCAGCTAAAGTTACCATTAAACAATTATTGAACCATACTTCTGGATTGCAAAATTATGAAATAATGAAGGATTTTTTTCCTAAATGAGCCGCCAAAGTTTTAGCAGAGAGGAGTATGTTAAAATTTATAGAGACTCTGCATTGGCATTTTTACCTGGTACTCGATATTTGTATAGCAGTTGGGCTTATTTTACTTTGGGTTTTATTATTGAAAAAGTTACTGGGAAGTCTTATCAAAATGCCATGAGAGATGAAATTTTTAATAAAATAAATATGCATCATTCAGGTTCCTATTCGCATAGAGATATTGTAACTCAAAGAGCTGCAGGTTATGACTATGGTTTAGGAAACTACATTTCGGCCGATTTCAGGGATCAATCAAACACTATGGGTACAGGCGATCTTTATTCAACTGTAGAAGACCTGTTCCAATTTCATATGGCCATTGCAAATTATAAATTACTAAGTAAATCGCTTACAGAAGAAATGTTAGCTCCCGGAATGAGACCTGCCAGATATGGTTACGGTTGGTTTAATCAAAATTTTAAGTATACTCCCACCGATAGTGTTGCAGCAAATTATCATTTAGGTTCAACCGAGGGATTTATATCTTTTATGATTCGAATCCCAGAAACAAATAGTATGGCAGTTATTTTATGCAATAGTGCGCCGACTGATTTTTTTGGAATCATTAAGAATATATTGAGGATACTTTACAACAAATCGGTTGTTTTGAAAGAACCTATTCATAAAAAAATGGAGACAATATTATCCCAAAAGACTGCGGATATAGCAGTTGCAGATTACCATATTATGAAATTGGATACTACAAAGTTTTATGCAGACTGGTTGCAAATGTATTATTTGGCGGAAAAATTATTCAATTTAAACAGACACGATGATGCCAGAGTCATTGCAGAAAACAATGTCCTTGAATTTCCAGATAGATATTTGCTAACATTGGCATTGGCAAATATTTATTCTGCTTTGAATAGAAAAACAGAGGCCCTCAAATTCTATAGGCAGACACTTCAATTAAACCCAGAGAATGAAGAAGCTCATATCAGATTAAAGGAGTTGCAATTAAAATAAATGGAATATCACCATATCAATCGTTCAGCAAGGCTCATCCGCATTTCGATTGTAAGTAAACCAAAGCCTTATTTTCATTAAAATTCTATACCTTAATTCCTGTTCGGGAGAATTCTTCTGGATCCTTTATTTTGCCTTGAAATGGAAGTCTACTTATCAAATTTTAGTTCTATTGTTCTATTACTATACTCATGGGCAGAATAAATACACGCCCATTTGCTATGCGAATTCTAATTAAAGTATTCGCATAGCATCATTCAAAGAATGCCCAATAGAATTTCTGCGGTAATGTGAAATTGTTAATGAATAGCCATCGGTATTCAAAATTTCCCTTTTTGTCTAATGCTCAAGGACAAATGGAGATTCATTCTTTTCACCTTCACCTGTTGGTTCCCAACCGCAACCCAGGTATCCGCGTTCAGTTTCGTAATAAACTGGTTTTTCGTTTCGAAGCAGATCAGCAATCGCGTTAAATTCTGTTGCTGTATCCAACCATTCGTGGGCGCTCGATTGATTCTCCAGCGTAAGCCAAACTTCGCCCTTGTTGTTTCGGATTCGCCAGTAAAGCGAATAGTCAATTACTTTTAACCACATTTGTTTTAATTTATTTAGTGAGGATTAACAGCAGGTATACAGGCCATTTTGCATTTTTTCAAATCAGCTTTTATTTTAGCTACATTTCTGCGACATTGAGTATAGCATTTTAATTTATCGTCTTTAATTCGTTCCAAACAATTTAGTCTTTCATTTTGTGGTGTATTAGGACCAAGGCAATGCGCTAGACCAATTAACCATGTGCTATCACACTTGTTTTCACAGGAATTCTCTGGTTCCATTGGCGGGTCTGCATTTTCTTCACAGATGGTAATACAACGGTGGTACGAAGAGATTTCATTTCTCACATCATTTCTGTCCACGCAGGAACAAAAAGTCAGCCATGTGAATAAAAAAAGAAAATAAGGAAGAGTTTTACTTTTCATGTTAAATTATTTTAATTGATTAATAATGATGTTATCTAATGAGTTGACAATACTAGCTCTTTGTAAATGATTTTGTTAGATGACCTTCGGCATTGCTGATGCTCATTAAATAAATTCCTGGAATCAACAATTCTGCATTATACTCCACTTGTATTCGGTCGGCAGCAGATTTTATTTTCTTCTGCCAGATCAAATGTCCATTTTGATCATTGATGATGAGCATTAGGTCATCAGATCTTTCCATTTGAATGTCAATCGTAAGAATGTCGTTTACTGGATTTGGACTCAATTGAACTTCTGCTTTTAATTCATTCGTAGAAAAAATTCCAGTCAGCGGGTCACCAACATATGAAAAAAGTTTCGTTCCATGATCCTGATCTTTTTAATTGACCTTCCCCGGCAAAACCTACTTGTGGGCTTATAAATCTTGCTGCATTTAATTCATTTGCTTCTCCTATTTGTAACCAGGTTTGGCCTTTATCTTTTGAAATATATGTTTTAAATGGTCCGCCTTCTATAGATTCTGAAATATTAAGAAACAGAAAATAGGACTCCGGAATCAAACTAAATGACCAAAAGTAATGATCAGCAGTTACAAATGGTGCCGTTACATCTGACCAGGTTTTACCGCTATCTTCTGTATAATATAATCTTCCCGTTTGGTTGGGAACTCCCCCATAACAAACACCATGTGAAGCATCGACAAATTTTAGAAATGCGATATTACCTTGTGCAATTTCATCAACTATCCAGTTGTTTCCACCATCTTCGGATGAGTAGATTCTACCATGAGATGTTCCAAACCAAATGTGATCACCAATTCTTGTTAATTCTCCATTATAACCAATTTCATCTGTAAGGGGCTCTGGGATATTTGATCTTGGAATCCTATTCCAACTTGCACCACCATCTGTTGTTTTATAAATTTCAAAATAAGCATCTGGTGAATTCAAATCCGGAATCGGATCGCCCATGGCAATTCCATTCAAAGTATCTTTAAACGAAATTGCATCAATAAACGAAGAACCATTTGTAAAAATTGAATTTGCAATTCTAGTCCAGTTGCTACCACTATTTCGCGTTCTGTAAATTAAATTCTGACCAGAACTTAAGAGGTAAATACCAATGATGGCATGTTCGGCATCAAAGGGATGGATCGTCGAAAGGTAGGGTGCCAGTGTCTCTGAAAGTGGAAACCTGA
The DNA here is from genome assembly GCA_016719615.1 of Saprospiraceae bacterium. Taxonomy (NCBI): domain Bacteria; kingdom Pseudomonadati; phylum Bacteroidota; class Saprospiria; order Saprospirales; family Saprospiraceae; species Saprospiraceae bacterium. The sequence goes on along the minus strand of JADJYQ010000013.1, from coordinate 3,828 downwards.
TTGCTTTCCAACTTGTACCCCCATCATTGGTTCTATAACAATAAACATCAGAGTTTCCATAATTGAAGCCATTAATGGCTGGATCCCAGAAAAACTCAGTACCTCCTAACCATGCCGTTTGTTTATCGACCAGTTGGTTTTCATAAAGCCAAACTGTATCGTTAGTTTGTGGTATCTGAGAGTTCCATTGTCCAGATATTTCCATCGCGTTAGCGGTGAGTAATAAAAATAGAATTGTTGTTTTGTAAAAATTTGATTTCATACCCGTTTTTCATATTTATACATTTGGGTATAAAAATCTTAGCAATCTGAATAAATCTTCAGTCAGGAGAAGCCCTTTGACCTATTGAAGCTATACTATAGTTGAGAGATTTTATAGCTACTACTCCATTAACACGAACCCGGCCCAATAATAGGGTTCTAGTCCTTTGTTGTGCAATGATTGCTGAGCAGCAATCAAAGAAGCACGAATGGTCATTTTATGATGAATAAGATTTTTATAAAAAAGTTCCATAAGTTCAGATGTTTGCTTATCCGGAACTTGCCACAAGGACATGAGAATGTTCTGCACGCCTGCAATTTTAAACGCTCTTTGCAAACCATACACGCCTTCAGTAGTTCCAATATCGCCTAAACCGGTTTCGCATGCGGACAAAACAACAAGCTTTGTGTTGCTTAAATCCATTTGGCTTATTTCAAACGAAGTAAGGATGCCGTCGTCTTCCGAATTGTGTAAAGGCCCAGCTTTGATCCATGTAATTAGCACCAGCCATGATTAAGCCCGAACGAATCATGGGATCTGGTGAGTTCATAAATACAGGTTCGTTTTCAATGGAGCCTTTTTTATTTTATTGGATGTAATAGGATCGGGAAAGAAAAATCCGTGCGTAGAAATATGGATAATGCCCGGAGAAACCATCCTTTCAGTTGAGCGCCCCAAAGATTTAAAATATTCTTCACTAGCCAATTTACCATATACACTTGAGGTCTTAATATTATTCTTAGAAGTAATTTCTTGGATCTTATCAATTTCAAACCTTGCACCAGGTAAGATATTCCATTTATTGGCTCTGAATGTTGAATCTACAGTATAAAATGAATGCGATCCTCTTGTCATAGATTCTTGATTCGTAGCTTGATCATGGGGATGCTACCAGCTTATTTGTATCTATGTCGAGCTCATATTCAATTCCTCCAATAAACACGCAGTCATTAGATATTGAATCCTTAAAAGTAGGATCACTAACAAGATTGCGTGTGCTTGACATTAATATGAACTGATAATCATTCATCAATAAGTGTTTAGACTTGCTTTGAACGATAGGCCCTAAATTTAAGCGATGTAAAAGTCCAACCGGAGAGTAATATATAGTTTTTACCTGGTTCAAAAATGGTTCTAGGGGCTTCCAAATGAAATGCTCTAAACTTTTGCTATTGTTTTCTTCAATGGATTCAGGAACGTACAACTTTGATACGTAGTCCATTCTCTTTTTGGGGTCATCTGAAATAATGGCCCGTAATTTCTGTTCCTCACACATAAGTATAAACTCAGGATTTGGAAATTCAGGTCGAATTAAAAGAGCGGCATACCAGAAACTATCCAGTAGCGGAGAATCTTCTCCTATATTCAGTCTTATAAATTCGATGGCGGCTTCACCCGATTTTAATTGCGAATGAACTTGTTTCCAGCTTACCAGGTCTAATAATTTTTCGATTCCTTGAACATGTGAATTTAATTGCCTCTCACAAAAATTTGCAGTTTCTTCTAAATCTGATATTCTTTTTTGTTCACTTAATGGTTTTGAATATTCATTGGCAAGCAAACGTTTGCTTGATTTATATTTTTCAAATAGTTTATGTGCGTTAGTATCGCAGTTGATCAATTTGTTTTTAATGTAGCGTGAATATTGAAGAATGCCACGATATAACAAAGCATCATCATACAATAAACCCGCATAGGATTTGGAATTAAATTCTTTTTTTCCGATTAATATCGAATTATAGTGTAACATTTTCTGTGTTAGTAAATCGACTTCTGAGTCTGCCATAAATTTGAAAGAATTCAAGAGTTTCTTTTTAGTTGCATTGTAACTTAAAAAGAAATATTTACGAGCAGAGTCAGGCTGGTTAATTTTTAAATAATCAGAACAAAGGTTAAAATATATTCCATTCAAAAGATCTGACTCCGGCGAGTACACACCGTTTGCAATATTCAATGCTTCGCGATCTGATTCAAGCGCTTCCGCATACCTGTGATGATTGTATAACCAAACGCTGTTTTGATTTAATGTCATTGCCAACGTATAGTTAGTCGTTTCACTGCTGCGTGCTTTTGTCATGATGTCTTTTGCATAAGACTCCGGTACATTTTCTCCGGTCATGTCGCCCAAACTTATTAAGGCTCCTTTGACGTATGGAAAATTAATTTCCTTGTCTTCTGCAGTTAGCTCATCCGAGTTTAAAATAAACATATACATTTCTTTCGCAGCTGAAAAATTTTTCTGTTCAAGATAAACATTTCCAATATTATAAAGAACTGAGTAGTAATCCCAGTTTTTGGTACCAATGCTTGACTTTGTAGCCGATTTAGCTTCGTATAGATATAACAATGCCTTGTTGAAGTTGCCAATCCTTTTGTAGTGAATACCAAGGCCTTTTAAAAGCAACGCATAGGAAGGTCTGGCTTTTAACTTAGGTTCGTTTTGGTATACTTCATAACTTTCCTGAAACAGAGCTTCTGCTTGTTCAAAATCAGCGAACCTGTCTTTCATTAGAAATGCCAATTCTGCAATGCAATCTGCATATATCGATGTATTGGTCTTTTGAGTGCTCGTAAAATTTGCAAATTCTCGTATAGGTAGTGGATTGCAGAATCAAAATGATTTTGGACGTTGTATAATTTAACCAAGTGATAAACTGTGGTGGCATATTCCATGGAATTTTCCCAAATACAGCCTCTCTATTGTTAAGACTTTCTATACCGTATCTTGTGTCCAGTTCATAGTTTTCTATTTTTGCATTCAGAATTGATAAACTGTATATTTACATGGCTGACTTGGGATGCAACTTTCCATACTTAAGATTTCTTAATTTAAATAGATCCAGCATCAATAATTCTGCTTCTTTAAATCGACCATGATTTGCAAAAAGTTTAGAAAGCTCATCTAAACTGATTTCATAATTTTCCGATATAAGTATCATTATAAAATTTGCTTAATTCAATGGTTTTTTATACTGTATTATTGCCTCCTCTGAATCCTGAAGTTTGTTCGCAGAGCGAGCAAGGTAATAGTATACTTCCAGATATTTTTGTGAGGTATTACCATAATTTTTAATAATTAATGAATCAACATTTAAAAATATGCCGTGTGCGTTTTTAAAATCATTGGAATTTATATATTCCTTCCCTAAAATTATCATCGAATCCAGCTGCTTTGCTAGAATTTTCTCAGCAGGTTTTTGGCCAAAAACGGTGAATGGAATGATGGTAAAAAAAATGTACTTGAAGGAATTCAAAATATTTTAGTTTGAAATTTTATTTAATAATGTCTGAGCTTTTTTATCGTACTTAATTCAAGAATTTAAAAGATAAGTCTTTGCCTGTGAAAAATTTCTCTGCTGAATTTCAGAAAGAGCAAGATACCAGTAAACTTTTTAATATAGCGGGTCTGTTGGTTTTTAAGAATTGATTTTAATACTACTTTTGCCTCTTCAATTTGATTTGGAGCCATCATTGCATTGGCTTGTAAAAATCTGAAATTGTCGATTCGTTGTAGTGAAGCATCGAGAGTTTCAAATATTTTTAATGCTTCTTGTATTGTGCGTCAA
>JADJYQ010000012.1 GCA_016719615.1 Saprospiraceae bacterium | reverse complement strand
CTTCCACACTGGTTACAAACACCTCACCGCGGTTTACAAATGCAATTTCTTTGCCGTTTGGCGACAATGCAAACTGACCAATGCCACTGTTCACCGCCAGATTTTTCAGTGCCTGCCTGCCGTCCATTTCCGGATAGCGACTTTTATTTTTGAGGCTCCCCATTCATCGACTGCGTGTATAAATCACCATTGTAGGTAAAAGCACAAGACCTGCTGATCGCTCATACTCAGGTGGCGTACGGGATGTGTTTTAAACCGGGTGATGGCAGTTTGCACACCATTTTCTGACTTATATATATTCAGGCTGCCGCTTTGCTCAGTGAGGAAGCAGATCGCATTGGAGCGGGTACAAATACCGAGGTCGAGGTCTTCACACCTTTAAAAGTGCTGACCTGATTGAAACGCATACTTTTCAGATCGAGGGTCCAGATGTCGCGGGTGACACTGCTTGTGTGATGTTTGCGCAACAGATCTTCATATCCTTTGCGGTCCTGAAACACGATCATTGAGCCATCGTGATTATATCGTGCTTCACTCATACCGGCTTCTGTGATGAGGGTGGCTTTCCCCCCGTTTTTATTGACCGTATACAAATTCTGAAATAGGCGCGGACTGTAAAGCGCACATTTGTATTGCTGATTACATCGTGCACTTGGCAAATAAAAGACGCTTTTTGATTGTCAGGTGTAAATCTTGCGGATAGTCGGCGGCGCTGTGACTGGTGAGTCTTTTGGGCGTACCGCCGTTTACCGGCATCACAAAACATCAAAGTTGCCATAACGGTCGCTTGCAAATGCAATGCTTTTACCATCATGACTCCATACAGGCATCATATCATGTGATTCATGAATGGTGAGTGGTGTGGCGATACCGCCCGTAGCCGGCACAAGATACAGATCGCCTTTGTATCCGAATGCGATCTGGGTTCCATCGGGACTGATATTCGGATAACGCATCCACAGAATATTTTCCTGAGCAAAACTACTTGCAATGGTAAAGAGTAAACTTAAAGTAATGGCGCATTTTTTCATAGACATAAATGTATTCAAATATTTTTGAATTTTATTCGTGCGCTTGCAAAAAAGCAATAAGAGACAATACGGGAATGGGATTTATTCCAAATGTAAAATTTATTCGTATTTAATTTGTGTATTCTAAGATATTTGATTTGCCAAATTATGTGAATAATTTCTTTTAAAATCCTTCTGATTTCGAATAACGGCAAACATTCGGGCGATTAATTTTGCCCTAACAGAATTTATTACACATTTATTTAACTTCCCTTCAAGAAGTTTCCTTTCATAATATAACTTCAATTCCTGATCAAATTGGACAGCAGATCTGGCACCTGAGGTCAGATGAGCTTTCAAGTCTTTTCTGGCTAAAGGGCTAATACTTTTCTTCTTAACCATTTTTCCTGACTCGTTAGAAAATGGAGCACATCCTGTATATGAAGCATATTGACGCCAGGTATTGAATTTTCAAAATTACATGTAGCCATGATCGTGTCCAAAGCAATTACTTTTCCAATACCTACGATGGTACAAAGCAAATCAAAATTAGTTTTGAGCTTTTTTATCGGATTTAATAATTCCGTCGATTTCCTTGTTTAATAAAACGATTTGGTTGTTCATTGTTTGAATTGTTTCTTTTTTTGTCATAGCAACCATGTCGTTATTGTTCAAGCCTAAAACTTCAATATCATTCTTCAGTGCTTGTTTAATACTTGCTGCATGCTTGACCAACAAATCGCGGCTCTCGCGGAGCTGCTTCAACCGCTCAATGCTTGTACTGTCAGGCTTTGAAGGCTGTAACTTATATTGCTTTTCCAAATAGTATTGCGCTATTCGTTTGCATCTATTTTATCATCCTTTCCCCGTGCAATGCCCTTTGAAAGTTTTATATCAATGCGCTCAACTGATAATAAGTTATAGAATTTCTGGTGCAATATTTAATCAGTTTGTTTCCGTAGCTACCGGTGTTTTCAAATACAATACAAATGTTGTCCCTCTTAAATTGATGAGTCTCTATCCACTGATCTAATTTTTGAAATCCTTCAGATTCATTTTTAAGAATAAAGTACTCTTTGTTTTCTAAGCAATAAATGTCTAATTTTTCTTTGGCAATGTCAGCCGCAATAATAACTTTGTTACTCATTTTAAGTGTTTAAAAGTGAAAAAAATAGTTGCCTGTTCTATAACCTTTGGTAGGCTTTGCCTAATATTCTAATTGGACATAGCAACTGTGTTTGAGACGGGGTCTAATACACGAATTAGGAATTTAAGCCTATGCATTCGTTTAGTTCACCCCGACTCTTACACAATTCTCACATTTTTAGGGTTATTAACACCCCCTAGAACCCCCATTACAACAATAATAATAGCAGTGGTTTATTAAGATATTTTCCTTTCTTTGTCCAAAGGCATTCGTGGCTACAACAAATTGTATTAAAAGCCACGAATACACGAATAGTAGCATTGGTTATTGACCGAATTCCAAATGCAAAATCTATTCGTAATTAGTCGTCCCTCAAAAAGTATATTTTGGTTTTTGAGCAAATGAAGTCCAATAAACATTTATTATCATTTGATAAATGAGTTTCCAACAAAAGTTTGCCTCTGAACGCCAGAGGTTAATCCGGCGTTTAAAGTTCATGGCCGCTGCAGCCAGGAGGACATTTATTTCATCCCCTATTATTCCTTTCAGGTAATTTCTACCCATTCGGTAATGTTGTTTTAAGTGGCCGATCACCGGCTCGATGGCAGCTCGTCGACTATGCCCTTTGCGCTTTTGTCGGGTAATATTTTTGTCAGGTTTAGGAACATAGATTTTTGTTTCGTTGATTTGACTGGTTCCTCTGTAACCTCTATCTGCAAAAACACTTTTGGCTTTTCTATTGGTTAATCTTTCATATTGATCAATGGCAGTCGTGAGTGTTTTACTGTCATGTTCAGTTCCGCTAAAATTCAGCGCTCCAACAATAACACCCGTTGTTTGTGTGACTAAAATGGATACTTTACTACCGAACTCAAACTTTTTATGCTCCTTCCCTTTGGTGTAACATTTTACATGGGGTTCATGCAAGCTATAAGTTTTATTTGAATCAGTTTTTTTGTTGAGCAAGTACTTTGAAAATAACGCTAAATCCTGACTGTGAATGCTGAGCCTATCAGCCGGAAGCTTTCTGTCCAACTCTCTGACCAATACACCGCAATTGTTTTATTTTCTTGCCGGCCTTCCTCGACTTGGCATACCCGTTCTTATTCTTCTTAAATCTTTGAATGGCGCTTAGCTTTTTAATCGTTTGAGTGTAACTTCGACGTAATTCAATGCCCTCATCTGCTGCAATAGATCTGCATTCATCAATTATTTTTTTGTACAACTTATCATCCGTCGGATAGGTAATATTCTTTTCCTGGATAGTGGTGTCTGCACTTAAATGATCATCCTCTGCATCCTTACCATTTACTCGGATACTTTCTTTGAAAATTAATTCTACCCCCTCGGGGCCAATACGCTTTCTAAACTCCACTAATTCTGTTGGCACACAAGGCAGTTTAGGCGCAAAATACAACTCGCCACTAAAGTATTGGTAATACACATTCTCAGACCATTGCTCAACAATACTTTCATCACTTAAATTACGAAGTTGCTTTAAGATCAGAAGTGATACCATCAAGCGAATGGGCTTTGCGGGTTTACCCATTTTAGTGCTGTAATGTTTAGCAAAAGAATCATCAAACGTTTTCCATTCAATCTCATGAGCTAATTTATAGAGCGGATGGATGTGACTTAGCTGTTCTTCAAATGAACTGTAAAATCCCAATTGGGAAGTGTTTTTTTGTTTCGGAAGCATAACCAAATCTGCCACTTTTTTATCAATTCTAATAACTTTTCGGTCGATTTTTAAAACACAAAACACTCAGAAGCATTGTCTATCCTAATTCCTGTCATTTTTGAGGGGCGACTAATTAATTTGTTCATTCGTGGCTAAAAAAAATTGTATGACAAGCCACGAATGTCGGAATTTTCACGAAAGGCCGGGGCTTACGAAGTTGAAAGCCACGAATGTCACAGATTTTCACGAAGAGATTGGGTACAAGTAGCACACCTGCGCCAGCTACTACGTTTAAAATACACTTTCACTGGCGGGGGGCAGTGGCGAGATTGAAGCCTCGGACTTGAGAATTAAATTTAGCAGTGCATGTGCAGCTTACGAACAGAGGCCACGCTTCATACTCGCGCGAGTGCGGGATGCCGCAATACCGAACATCTCGCACAACTGGGAGAAATCTAGCAGGCCCTGCTGCTATCTTGTAAGTCTATATTTGCCATGTACCGTATAATTAGCATTTAAAGACTTTATAATAAACGAACCGCTGATTTTACCTCCTATAGCCTCGTAATAATCATTATAAAAATGAATGGATTGAAAATTTTGACTGGAATCTTTTGTATCCCTTATAATACATAAAGGTATGCGGCGCATGCCTTTGAGGACCAACAAAATGCAAACTCCATACTGAGTGGTTTCCCATCAATAAACTGCTTATTACTACTACATTTAATGACTGTCAAACTATCTTGAAAATACCAATCATAATCAAGTATTCCATTATTCTCTGTAACATGAAATATCTTCGGCTTCTCACCCGGAGATTCACTTATAGCCAATGAAACGAAATCGTTATTATTTACATATTGCCACAATATGATACGACTCCTGTATTGGCAATAAAATCTCGCCAGTAATCAAATCCACTATAACCATATTCATTATTATTTGGATTATAAGCCGTTGTCAGCGCAACCGTATTCCCATAATAACAAGGAATTGTAATATTATACCGGCCGTTTTTATCCGTGAGCCCATAAAAGTTTTTGTATAATCGTATTTTCACAGGTGCATCGGCAACAAATTGATTATTACAATCTACCGCAGCACCGATAACAGTCCCAAAGTGTACCGTATCATAATGAATACGTTTCCAAGGTTCATATTGTATAAATTTGAGAAAAAAGTTTTGACAGTAAATGTACCCCAAAACGCGCCGCAGTCTTTTGAAAATGAAATAATTCACAAGTAACATTAGCGGGGAATAATTCCCCGAACTTTACCACTCGAATTAGCATAACCAAGGAAGAATGAACCATATTCTTTTGTCGATATCCCAACGGCAACATTCGATAATACAGTACCATTTTATCCATCATTACACATTCAAGTCTGATGGTGGAAAAGAGCGATCTGCATTGGGGGCGTAAAATGGCCGACATCACCAATATATTCGCTGCCGGTTTTTCAGCAAAGCCATCTTCAATCCATCCCTTTTACTTCATCAAAATACCACAAGGGAATTGTCTCAGTTGCAGAGCTCATCAAATTTGGAGTAATAGGAAAATGCAATGCTGCTTTCTTCCCTTCAATCAATTTGTAATTCCTGTCCCTGGTCTCCGTATAATTCAGCATTTGCATCCCAAAAGTAACAAGGCCTCGTTCATTACTGTTTACATCCACTGCCCTTAGCGCACCCGGCATTAATTCATTTATTTTTCGTCATCAGGGGTTTTATCCATTGGCATAGACGTTTACTGTTCCGTTATACACTTTATTACCATTCAGTTCTTTAATGGCATTTGCGGAAAACTCTACAGACCCTCCACCTTCGATAGAAACAACACCACCTAAGCCAGATTCAAACTGCTTTGCCACAGGTAATTCCATAAGTATAATTTCTACATGATTATCTTCATTTGAAATAACCTTTGCGGTTCTATACCCATCAAAATAGCCTGCTTTACTAACCTTGATAAGTGTCGCATTTTTGGTGTAATAATAGCGGTAAAAGAGAAGAATCCATTACGTCTGTTTGGGAAACAATACCCACCCGTTGAAACTGTAGCATCAGCCAAGGATTACCATCTTCCTGAAAAACCTGACCCAAAAATGTTGCCTGAGTCATCAGGCTATTGTCAAATGTTTGACTCCAGGTATTTTTCACTTGAATGATTTTTTTACAGCTATTAAAAATCAGGAAAGTAAATATTATAATAGAAATAAGTACTAAGACTTTTATTGAAGAAGCTTTCATAGATGGAGGTTTAAAATTTAAATTTACGCTTTTGATTAGTATATTATATTCTAATTATCAAATTACATGTATGGCAAAAACCTCTTCTTCGAAGGCACAGCCTTCGCAGGCATTATATTTGATAGCCTTTAGCTTTCTTATTCGTAAATTCATGGCTAAAAAAATAAAACTATACATTCATACATGAGGATATGTAATAAAGGGGATGTGCAGGATTCATATATTTCCGCC
>JADJYQ010000011.1 GCA_016719615.1 Saprospiraceae bacterium | reverse complement strand
GCAAAAGTATCTTTTTCAGCCAGGGCTCGCCAATTTATAAGCTTCTTGTTGCCTTCCGATTTAATATACATTCAGCGAGATTATTGTAAGCTGAAGTGTAATCGGGGGTTAATAGAAATTTTTTTTTCAAGCTTTCTGCTTTGTCAAATTCATATAAACTTGAATATATCGAAATTAAATTAGTATAAGCAGCGTAATACTTGTTGTTGACTTCGATGGCCTTTTCAAAAGATTGAACCGGCTCTCTGATTTTTTCCAATTGTATAAACACACCAATTAAATGATGGACCAATTCGGAATGCGGGTATCAATTGTGTACACTTATTAAAATAATAGAAGGAACTGTCCATATTTCTCTCATCGTTTGATGTTTGATGCCTAAAGAACAGGTTTGTGTAAGCGGCGTTTGGTTCGAGTGTTCTGGATTGGTGCAAATGGAGGATGGATTGCACATGTGCATCATGGGTTGAGTGGTCCATAGTTATTGATATGGATATTGAATCCTACAATCAGGGCCTTGATTAAAAAAATATCTAGATAAGATTGGATTAAAAGAGGGTAATGATTTTTATCAATCAAATTGGAGACAAGTATCTAGGTCCGACAAATGTATTGATTTGCTCCAATTTAAATCTGGGTATTTTTCCTTTATTGATGATTGGATAAATGATGCTACTCAAATCCCTGTTGAAATGAACAATGAGTTTTCTTCTCAAGTATAGATTCCAGGTCCCAGACTCAGGATTCCGTTCTACAAATTTTCGAAAATTGGAAGTGATTTCTTCAAGAAATTTCAGGCTTATAATTGTAGCCATTTAAATATCCTGTGGTCAGGCTGTAATATTCTAGACTTATCGAATCTAATGCAGGCAATAGCTTTCTTCGCCTCCTTTAAAATTAATATCGCCTGGCATTTTAAGCCTTTTGAAATGGACTCCTGTAGCGAATCTTTAGATACACCAGAAACACGCGTTATGATGCGACTAAATGGCCCCAAAACAATTAGCGTTTGTCTTTTATCACTTTCAAGGTAAGTGTGTTTACTAACATATTGGTTTAATTCAAATAAGTAATACTATGATCATTATCTAAATCAGCCATTCCCCTTAATCCCATTTCAAGATTATATGAAAAGTCCTCTGCCTCCTCCCCATTCTTTACCTTCAATAGAGGCTGGTCCACATCACATGAAAGAAGTAAAGTAGCATTGTCAGAAAAGTGTATTCCTGATGGCTTTGGAAGTATGATTTTTTCCTTATCGCCACCTTTTAAGTTTCCCAGAATGACAAGCGTCTATAATATAAACCACTTCTACTCCCTGATCTGTAAGCTTACCAAAATAATCTGCCAATTGTGAAACTTGTAAAACCCCATCGCTCATTCCAAAATAATTGTCTTTCGGACTATCATAAAAGGAGCAGCAGCCCATTCTTGGATTGCGTAAGGTCTTCGATATCCCCATGTCCGGCAAAATAAAAATACAATCGGTCTTTCGGTTTAAGTTTCTTAATTAAATCAGAAATTGCATCTGAAACATTAATTCGGGTTGCTTCGGCATTTAAAATAGTTCGATCCGTTGAGAATCAGAGGCGGTGAAATTCGATTGAAGCAAATAGGATCTGAATGCCAACGCATCATGATCTGCAAATCGCAGATCATTAATATTTCTGTAATCGCTGATGCCAATGATTAAAGCAAAAATCACTCCGGTAGAAATCTCAGTAACACCTTCAGGAATTTGCCCGCGGATTGGTTGCGTTGACATACATCCCGCAAAAAACGAAAACGCTTAAAAATGAAATTTTCCATTTATAAGAGAGAATAGCATAACCCTTTATTGAATTTAAACTGACCTGTAAAACCTGCTGTAAATATATCAGAAACCTTTGATCTTTTGCAATACTTAATCGTTAGATATTTTTTTGGCCCCCCCGACTACCTTTACAACCAAACCTTCATCATGCTTTGACGCCCCTTTTATAAAATTAAAATGAATTGTTTTTCAAATAAAAAAGAGGCCACTTTTGTGGCCCCCCTTATTAGATCTGTTCTTCAGTATTTTAAAAACTTGGGTAATTACTTCAAATCAACATTTGTAACGACTGCTTTATCAGCACGAGTAACTCTCATCCGATAATTTCTTCCTTTGGCGCATCCGGCAATCCAAGCAAATCAACGTCTACGGTACCATCCTTCTCGTTGTATTTACGCGTCTCTCACCTCTTGCAACAACTTTATCATCAGCGTCAACCCGTTGGAATGTTAAACCAGTGCGGCTCAAACTTCTCAAATCCTCAGTTTGAATAATCGATGGTGCGGCAGCGGATTTTCTTAAATTTAATTTAATACCTACCGATTCAGACCTTTGATTACCACCCGTTTCTGTAGCTTCAACTTTGAGCGTAAGATTGGCTAAATCCTAAAAAAGAAAGAAAAAAAGAAAATAATACATGTTTTTCATTTGTAAAATAATTTAAAAATTTAAAAATAATCGTTAATAAATAAAAAGCTATCAGATTTACATTCTGATCATATATTAGTACCCAATGCAGCAATTTGTTATCATTTTTATTTTAATTATTTTTTGATAAAATTGGCATTTATTGTAACCCGGGACAAATATATTCTTAAATCAATCATTGGCTCAAAATCACCCTCAACTAATTACATATCCATAAATATCCAATTTACAGTTGTTGGATACTATACATTGCAAGGCTATTTAAGCCTGAATAACAATTCTGGGATTATAATATTTCATATGGTTTTAAATTTACGAATTCCTCTAAAGGCTATTATCTCCAGGTATTCGCACCCCAATCATGTTCTAATTTATTAATTTAACTTGAAAGCAAATCTCTATAAAAATGGATTATATTCCAAATTTGGATTTATTCCTTTATTAATTTTTCGATGGCAATGACCTTCTCATCAGAAATTAATTTTAAAAAATAAAATCCTGATCTTAATGAGCTTGCATTAATATTTTGTATTGGATTGCCCGCAATTACTTGTTGTTCAAAAACATTTCTTCCAGTTAAATCTATGATGCGGAATTTCATTCCAGTAATTGCTGAATGCCGCAATTCAATAGTAAAATTGCCATTAGCTTGGATTTGGATAGATGCGAATTTTCAAGTTGTTCTGAATAGCTTGATAGCGGAACTTTAGATGTACAAATCTCAATATTATCCAGACCTATAACAGACATCACGAATCACTTTGATTTTGAAGACAAATCACCAGGTATTTCAATTCAGGATTATGTTGAAAAATTAATGTAGTATCAAACCGTAAGTAACCAAATGCTGCTAGTTGATCCTTATATACTTTTCTGAATACTTCTGTAGAACTACTCGGATTTAATGTAGAATCATTTTGTAATCGAAATACAATGTTTGGCCTTATAAGATCGTAGTGTTTTCTCTGATAATCTAATAAATCAAATCCAATATTGATAAAATTGTTCTCTAGTAAGTTTACTTGCTGCCAAATTCAACAAAATTATTTTTATTTCCAATCAATAAAACCTGGCCATCATCAGAAGCACCCAAACTGTCCGTCACAAAAACCAAACCATCCCCGGTATTTGGAAATAATTTCCAATCATCAATTTTGGCTTCATTGTTCTTGCCCATATGTCCTTCGACCCTTCCTAGAAGTGAAGTCACCATTTTTAATTGCATTTGGCTCATAAACGAAGAGATGGATTAGGAAGCAATTGATCGTTACTTTTCTGCAATAGAATTCCCGGCATGTATCCAATTTAACAGGATCGATTCGAGTGACAAACATGCACACGTTAAAAATTCCAGGATTACTAAATTGAATAAGCTGACTATTATTGCCAATGGATGGGACAGGTGTTGGCGTCATTGCCGGAGTTACAACCCATGTAACTTTATCATTTGGACAAAAGCGCTTTTGGTTTAAGTGTTCTGTTGCAACTCATTTTATTACCACTTACATAAAACCCCTGAATAACATCTTGTAATGGAATCACATGGACAGGGGCATTCATCAAATGAAAAGTTTATTTTGCAGTTACACTTATTACTTCCGCATTGTCACTTACATTTAATGTATATTGTACTCCCGCATTAAACCAAAGTGTATTAAGCAGAATATCGAAATGTCCGCTTGCGTTCGGCTGTTGAGCATAAAGTGGAACATTTCCCAATGATGCAATTTGTCCCGAATTTGATTGCACGATATTCCATTGTATGGAATCTCATTACAGTTTATAGCATTGCAATTTAGATTGCCCTGAACAGTAAAATATTGTCCTGGCTTTATACAAGGCAATTTCACAGAAGGGCCGCCACAATTCCCAGCAAATAGAGCACCAGGCCAATTTGGATTAAGAAAAGTTATTGGAGAAAATGATTTGCACATACAAGTATCACAAACCAACTTCATAGAATCCCGGCATACCTTATCAAAACATTTGACAGGCGGCATTACGCTGTAATCATATTCTGTTGCGGTCCATGAATGTATATACGTTCGTTTCCCGAATAGCTATGCATTGGCATGCTAGCTGTCGGAATTCTGTAGTAAGCGCACTCTCCCAAAAATCGGACCAATGGAATCACATTTTGGAAGGTTAGCGATGTTGAGGGTGGCTTTACATTTAACATTATCAACCGTAATACTTACCGCATTTGAAATGCTCAATTCAAAATCAAATTGATTGGAACAACAATCATGTCCGTCTGCCATAAAATAAATAGTACAAGGACAAATAGGCTCCACAATGTCCATTGATAGTTAATGTATATAATCCAGCTATTGAAAAACTTGAGTTCTAAAAAGGCAAAATAAAATCCCGGTTGGCTTGAGTAACTGGAATTGAAATTGGAATAAATCCAGGCGGTCCGGTCAGCATCAAATCAACTGTTGGCTGAGGGCAATTAGATCCCAGGCATTTTAATGAAGATAAAAAATCGAATAGGTACGATTGCGGTAGATGCCGGCACAAATAAGGTATCCCCGCAAGCATATGGAATAAGAGGTCCGCGCACCAATGCTGTATTGGCAAATCAAATGGACCGCATAAACAAAGTGTCGCAATTTACATTTACGGTCGTACACATTTTTTATTCTTGCATTCATCAACCACATTGACACAAAGTTGATGGGTGCCGCTTGTTGTAAATGTATATGACCATGAGCCAGCAGGATTCGTGATCACTTGAGGTGCATTGGCCCCATCTAAGGAAGGCGGTGTACTAAAGAGATAACATGAATCAAATTGTGGTGCAGTTGCGGTAAACTTACAATTCGATTGAACGACTGTAAATCCCTGATTAATAAGCGTAGAAAATGCGAGTGAATTTGCACAACAATCGATACAAAAATCACCGTCCTCCCAGAAGACTAACTTACTGGAAAGATTCGCACCAATGATAGGATTTAGCTACACTGTCCATGTAAAATTTATAATTACTGGGCGCTAAATTCGTAGGAACCAAAGTAACAGTATCCTGTAATACCATACATGTGTTAAGCTCAAGATCGCTTATGGAAAGAGCATAAGACCACCAAATCCCTGGAGCCATAATTCTTCCATCTGCAAATACAATATTGTTGCCGGGTAATAATGAAGTTGTTCCGCCAAAATAGTTGGAACCGGAATTAAATATTTATTGAAACTAATGTTGGGGAATTAGGTAAGTTATCTATAAATTTCAGAATAACTGAACGGGTTGCTGATCCGAATGATCCAATACCCGTGGCATAAATAATACCCGGAGCGGCGACCCAAACTTGTGATAAGGAAATGAGTTTTGGAATTTGAACTTGCCACAATTGATTAAGATTTTGATCAAATTTTGAAAAAAAAGGTGCCTGACCCACTTCACTATTTGATGCTGTGTAAAATCCACCACTAATTCCTTCCTGTACCATATCAAGGATAGTTCATCCAATTTGCAATCTTTCCTGCGATTATTTTTCCATCATTTTTGGTCATATACATAATGCCGGAGTGATCATTCAGTGTATTTAATCGGCTCCCTGAAAGAATCATATTCCCATTCGGCAAAGCTTCCAAATCTCTTAAAAATTCATCATCATCAGTGCTAACATAAATTCATTCCAGTTGAAATTCCCGTTTGCATTCATATTTAATAAAACAACATCATCCCAGGTGCCTGATAATCCTGGAAATTTCTTTTGGCCGCCTAAGACATAATATGGAAATGCAGGATTATGAGGAATTGGGTTTTCAATAATTTTTAGAAAATAATCTCTTTCAGGTGCATCGTATTCTTTGACCCAAGCAAAGTTACCTGATGCATCAATTCTTCCCATAATGCTTTTACCAAGGCTATTATTTAATGGAGTAGAATGACCAACAACTAATAAGTCACCTGATGGCTGTATGCGAATAGCATCATTCCATTGCGACGTTATATCTAAACTTCTGGTCCAAAGCAGTGATCCATCTACAGCGAGCCGAGTAATGGAAGCACTGAGGAAGGAGCCGGCCGTTAGCTGATCCAGACCTAAGACATAATATTCACTGCCATCCGCTATTACTTTAGAAAATGAATTATTCAAGTTGCTTCCAAAATATTTTTTGAAATTGCGCTGAACTTTTAATAGGAACGCAAACAAATAATATAAAAATTACGAATGTTATTCTACTTGATCTAAAACAGAAAAAAACGAAGGTGTAAATGTTTTCATACCTGAATTATTTGTGAGTCATAAATACTAAAGATAAGCATTAAATCAGGCAAATTCGAAAATTCTGCTTTTAGATCATATTACACCAATAAAAAAAGAGACAACAAATGTCGTCTCCTTTTTTTATTTTTAAGACTTGGTGTGTCTTGCAGGAAAGATGAAGATTTACTTCAAATCCAGAATGCTTACATTGTTCGGCGATCCGCACATAATACTTACCAAGGTAAATGCAATCTTTACAACCTGGGTAAAAAGGCTGATAAAAATCTACTCTTACACATCAGTTTATCTCTTCAAAATATGGCTTGATCTTTTGTCGATGATCGCTTCCCCATCTTTCATAACCCATTTCACTCCCTTTATCACTGCTTGAATATCTTTGAAAGGATCTCCTTCAATGGCAACCATATCAGCCCTGAAACCCGGTGATAAACTGCCCAATTCAGATTCTTTTCGAGAAGTTTTGCGGCATTCACCGTTGCAGTTTCAAAGCCTGTAGTGGTGTCATTCCGGCTTTTACAAACCACTCCAATTCGCGTGTATTCTGTCCGAAACCAGTAAAACAGCATCAGAACCCATCAATGGGAACGTTCATTGGATGGCCAGTTTTAAAGTCTCTAAATTCCGATGGATGTACTCCTTCAAATTTTCTATCACAGTATGATTGTATCCGTATTCATGTGCGTGATCAATGTAGTATCTGTTATGATCTACGGTCGGAACATAATAGGTTCCATGTTGTAACATGAGTTCAAAATCAGATTTTGTAAGATCGGTTGCATGTTCAATGGAATGCGCGCCTGCTTTTATAGCATCTCTTGCAGGCATTTTCTTGCGCAAAGAAAAACAATGACAGGTGCAGTAAGTTTATCAGCATCTGCCCATGGATTGGTGCCCAGCGTTTTATCCCAATAATAAGTAACATGCGTGTGTACATCGATTAAACCAGGAATTGCATTGAGAGGACGCAAATCTACATAATCAAATCCCTGAATGGAATGTTCAGAATAGTTCTCAACACTTAGAATTTTGTTGGCCTGAATTTTAATGAGTGCATCATATATAATTTCACCACTTGGATTAAATGCCCTTGAAAATGCAATGCCTTCCTTTGGGAAACTAAAATGTTAACTGGAATGAAATGCATAAATCCTAAAATGAAAACCATTGCAATCTTTACATTCATTCGTTGAAATACAAATCTGTCCACCTTTTTAATAACTTCGCTTAAATTCATATATCTTTGCATGAATCGTGATATAATTTATATTTAATGAGTAATTCTATTTTAAAACAATATATCCATTTTGACCAGAATGATATGACTCTTAATGAACCGTATATTATCGGACATAGGATTAAAGTTAAAGACATAGTTATTTGGAGTGAAATTAAGGGTATGAGCCTTGATCAAATTGCCAATGAATACAGACTGAACCTTGCAGAAATTCATGCTGCTTTGTCTTTTTATTTTGAGAATAAATCCTTGATCGATGATCTTATTATGCATGATGAAGATTTGATTGAGACAATGAAAAAACAAATAAAATCAAAAATATAACCCGAGGTTTTGAACCCCTCTATTAAAATTTATGCCGATGAAAATATTTCTCATGGCATTGTTCATGGGATAAGAAATCGGGGGATTGATATTATAAGTTGTTGGGAAGCTGGCATGATTTCTAAGTCGGATCTTGAACAAATTGAATTTGCAAAAAAACAATATCGGGTTATTATTACTCATGATACAGATTTTTTAATACTTCATAAAAAAGGCATTTCGCATTCAGGAGTTATTTATATTCATCCTAAAAAACGATGCGTGAAATTTTGAGTAAAATACATCTTATCTATTTTACATTGACAGCAGAAGATTTCAATGAACACCTTGAGTTTATTTAACTAATCGGCTACTCGCCGCAAAATGTTTCTCCATCAACATCTTAAATTCTTTAGTCTTCTTCAACTTTTTAAACAAGGGCTCCTTATAAATCGACTCGGATCTTGGGTAGTAACAATCCAGTGCCTTTTCAAAAAAATTCCAGTGCCTTTTCCCTATTTTTTAGTTTTGCCTCCAGGCAAGCCAAACCATACCAGCCCATGTAGCCGCGTTGAAAAGAAAGTTCATTGGACTTTAAAACATTTTTCGGGCTTCTGCGTAGTGACTTTAATCTAATAGAAAACGACCATATAAATAATGACATTCTTCTTGTAATATAAAATCATCCCACGCACTACCCAGCCATGTATTTATAGCTACTTTAAAAGCGAATCGGCCATTGAAAATGCCCTTTTCTGATTCCATTACAGCTAACCATGCGTTGGCTTTAGGATAATTAGGATTTGCCGGATCTATTTTTTTAATGCTTTAAAAATTTCTTCCGCTTTAGCAAGATTCCCTCTTTCCAGAAATACTTTACCTTCTATTAATTTAGCCTCAGTAAGATACCAGGGCTGTGCATTCCAGGATTCAGCTAATCCGCTATATTTTAAAGCTTCATTATACTGACCCAAGGTATAATGAGTCATTGCAAGATTGACTGCGTACATAAATTTCATCCACTTCGGTACTCCTGGCCTCTCAAGTTTTTTTTGAAAAACAGGGATATAGTAATCCGATCTCCTATCGGATAGATAATAGGGCTCCAAGTGAAATTCATCAAAATTATATTCCAACAGTTTTTCGAAGTTCGATTTCATTTTTTCAAATTCACGCTTGAATGCATAGGTTACAGATAAAGTATAATAACCATTTGGAATCTGAGGATAAGAGCAATAATTTTATTACAGATTTCAATAGTCTCATCTGTTTTATTTTCTTTGTTTTAACATACCAATCGCTCTAAAAGAATGACAGATGTTGAATCAAATCCTAATGCCTTGTTTAACCATATATTTGCATTTTTAAAACCAGATTGCATCGTTTGAAACTCCAGTGAAAGGTTAATATAAGGCACAATCCAGGTTGGTGACCGCTGAATGGTTAGCTCTGTCCAGAACAACATAGAGTCGGTTTGAGCCGGATTGTTCATCAAATATAAATCAGCAATCGCCTGAGTTATAAAAGCAGCACTACTGTCTAACTGAAATGCCTTGAGCAAAATGGATAAAGTTTGATTTTGAATCTGTTTTCTCCGAAGAGGATCATCTTCTAAATTAAACTCATACTGCTTTTTGAGATAGGCTTCAAAATACAACTGCTTAGCTAACAAAGAGGGATATAAGTTATGTTTTGGGCCCAATAATTCAATAATTCTTTTTATATACGCCGGAAACAAAACAAATCGTTCTGGCCTTGCATTCCATTGAAATAAAATGACAGGTTCCGTCTCAAGCAATGAATTGATGGCTTGTTGGATTTCGTCATGCAGAGCATAGAGCAATCTGTTGCGATATTTTGTAAGTAATGGTCCTTGTTTAATGAGTTGTTCGAACTTCAAATAAAGGTCATTTGCGCAATACTCCTTTGGTTCCATCAACCAGGAACTATCCAGAGCCCGTTAAAATGGTATTCCATTTTTGAAGCAAACTATCCTGAACGAAAACACTTTCGTTGCCGAATCCTTTATCCGATTGAAAGTTTATTTTGTTTGTACAAGTGTATTTTCCTCCGATTTGGCTTTGGCCATTTTCAAAGAATCAACACGAGCAAGCAATATTCTTTGATCACCTTCAACGATAGGTGTTTGCGACCTTGGAAAAATCTCCTCCGGGATTTTGCTTGTCAGATATAAATTCAATTCTGCGAGACTAATAATATGATCATTATTAAAATCTGCAAAACCATTTAAAGCTTTCTCCAAAAAGTAAGAAAATACGCCTCGGCCTCCTCCCCATTGTTGTCCCTCTATTGAAGTCTCATGAGGTTGACAGGACATGAGTTTTATTTCATTTGCCAATTTTTGGATGAGCATTTCTGCAGTTGCCTGCGTACCACCAATGGCATTTCCTGCCAGCTTTCCGGAATGACAAGCATCGGAGATCATAATTATTTTTGCATTTCTGCTAGCAATCGTAGAAACAATATCCTGCAAAAACTGGACAGCATAGGCTCCCACTTTATAATTATGAGGAGGGGAATCGTAACAGAGCAGATACCCAAACTTTGAAAATGTTTTGGTCTCCATATCCCCATGTCCTGAAAAATAAATCAATGCGACTTCGCCTTCTTTGATTGAATCCTGCAACTGCTAAAGCATCAGCAAAACTTATCAAAGTTGCATTTTTCATTCATCAACAATTTTATATTCTCCTCCGGTACATTTCCACCGCTTTCGGAACTCAGCCATTCAGCAAATTTTTGAGCATCTTTGTCGCATATTCCAAATCGGGAATTTTAGGAGATTAGTAATTTGAGATTCCCGTGATGATGGCATATACATTTTGATTCTTACCCAATAGGGGTAAAATAACTGATTTGACATTTTGCTTTTGTCCGATATATTGAGACTCCTTTTTTGAGCATAAAGCCAAACTTATATCAAACAAAGAAATAATTGTTGAAAAACAGATGCTTAAAAAAGAAGTCATTTTCATAGTTTTCTTAAGGTCTTTTATATTTTTAATCAAATTATAAAAACCTGAATTCTATTCCTATTTGAAAAAACGAGGTCGTAGTTAAACATTTTTATACGTGTAAAAAAATGAATGCATACCCTGACATTTTAAACTCATTTCTATACTTCCCTGTGCAGCGCAACATTAATCTTTTAATCCTTCAAATCATATAAATCTTGTCCAAAGTGTTGTTTCATCATTTCTTTAAACCGTTTCGTTTTTTTTATAAATTTAAACAAGGGCTCCTCAATGATCGGTTTTGGAATTGGAAAATACCAATCCAGGGCAAGTTCAAGCCAATCTAGAGTTTCCTTCTTCAATTTTCGCATTGCACATAGTTTAGCCATTCCATAAAATCCAAAATATTGCCATAATCTTTACTTAAAATAGTGTTGAATTTTTGCTCGGCTTCTTTTAAACGATTTTGTTGCAACAGGAAATTGCCATAAAATAATATTCACCTGACTTAATAGGTTTACTTTGATATACGTACTCTTCAGGTCTGAAATGAATGGATTTCATGAAATATTCTTCAGCTCTTATATTGTCGCCCAAATGTTCGGATATAAGTCCTAGATAAGCCAAGGCAAGACTCATAGAGGCAGTGGGTACATAATATTTATCTACAGCTTCCAGTAGAATCTCTCTTGCTAATTTGTATTGTTCTAAATAATAGTGTACAATGCCTTGGATTACCCTGGCATTGTATTTGAATGCAGGATCACTTTCAATCTCAAATACTTTTTTGGATTTTTCAAGAATAATCTCCAGGTTTGATATTTCATGGGTAAAAAACAAAAGATCTCCGAAAAATATTTCAGAAAAGTCCTCAATTCTACAATGAGCTTTTGCGCTTTCAAAGCGCCTCGTATTACGCTCAATATCGCCTAAAATCCACTTCTCATTATTGTTATCCGTCTTATTAATGGATTCTGCTAAATAAAAATATTTTTTGGCTAGTTTGTAATTCCTACCTAAATAGTTGTATGTGTATGCAAGAGTAAAATAATCATTGGACAGATGAGGATGGATTAATCGCATCCGATTGCAAATAGCATTTACAGAATCAATATTATCATATCGTTGGTAAACCCATGCCATCATTTCTAGCAAACCATATGCCTCGGAGTCTATTAACAAGCCCTTTCGCAACCATTTTTCAGCTTCGGCATAGTCATACATTTGATCCAAATAATACCATGAAAGCTCTGAATAGGGTTGTAACCACTCCGGGGGCCAAATTCATGGCTTTCAAATAATAATGTCTGACGGAATCTTCAAATAAAGAATATTGATAACTATTTCCCAACAAATAATTGATCATTGCATCATCCTTGTATTGGAGTGCCTCATATAATTTCATTCTACTCAATTTTCTAATTGAATCAGGATAATACGTATATAAAGATGTAGAATAATGCGACAAATTATAAGACTCAAAAAAGAGCTTTTTGGCCATCAATGAATTATACATGGAATGATGCCTTCCTAATAATTCCATACTCCTTTCTAAGTAATCCACATAATTTTGATATTTAACACTGCTATATCTCCATTTGTTAATTTCATAAGGATCATCTTGTAACAATTTATTTAAAAATTGCTGCACTTCATCCTGAAGTGCAGCAGCAAGACTTCGCTTCATGATTTTCAATACAGGATTAAGGCTGTCTATTTTTTGGAGTCTTTTGTAACATGTATTTGCAGACAAACTATCTCCATCTAAAAAATGCTTTTCCAGAATCGCCTCGTTAAATTCCTTAAATATTTTTGATATAGCAGTATCTTCTAAAACTGACAGATCTATTTTGTTTCCTTTTGATCCAATCGTTTCAAATACCGATGGATTATTCATTTTATGTTTTCCTCAATGCCACTAAACTACTGTCGTTAACAAGTGCAACTATGGATTGCCTGTTACCAACTATTACAGGTGTTTGCCTATGCGGTTGTGTTTCTTCAATAACCCATTTTTCCAAATACCGATCTAATTCTGAAAGTGAAACATTACGATCCAAATTTGAATCGGCAAGACCCGTAAGACCCTCAACCAAGTGATACGAAAATACTCCCCGGCCACCTCCCCATGAAACTCCTTCAATTGAAACTTCATCGGGTTGACATGATAATATTTTAATTTCATTTGCATATTGCTGACTTAATGATTGGGCCGTTGCCTGAGGCCCACCAATATTTGAGCCAGCTAATTTTCCTGAATGACATGCATCCGATATGACTATTACCCGAACTGATCTGTCTATGGATAAAGTTGAAATCAGGTCTTGTAAATAAAATAAGCCATATGCTCCACCAGCTGTATATACTTTAGGTGGGGCATCCCAACACAATAGAAACCCGGGTTGAAAACGCGTTCTCGTTTCAACATCTCCATGTCCACTGAAATAAATGATCGCTTGATCATCAGTTTTACAGATTTCTAATAACCAATCCAAAGCTGCCCCAAATTGTGCCAAAGTTGCCCCATCATTCAATAACACTTTTATATTTTCTTTCGGCACATGTCCTCCGGACGCACTTTTTAACCACTTTTCAAATGCGAATGCATCACGGTGTGCATATTGCAAATCCGGGATTTGTGGCGATTGATAATCTGAAATAACCTATAATAACCGCATAGGTATTATTTGGTTGCTTCATCTTGGGATCAGGAGATCCTGATGTCACACCTTTTTGAGCGGAAAGATTTATGAAAGAAAAAAATGAGTATAGAATAAAATAGCTTGAATTTACAACCCACTCCTGCAATCAATGTTCTTATCAATAAATTCGTCATTTTCTATTTAACTTGCTTAAGTCATTCAATCTTTTAATCATGTCCAAAATATTTTATCATCAATACCTTAAACTTTTTTTTCCTTCTCATTTTCTCAAACAAAGGTT
Source organism: Saprospiraceae bacterium (assembly GCA_016719615.1). Taxonomy (NCBI): domain Bacteria; kingdom Pseudomonadati; phylum Bacteroidota; class Saprospiria; order Saprospirales; family Saprospiraceae; species Saprospiraceae bacterium. The sequence goes on along the minus strand of JADJYQ010000011.1, from coordinate 8,389 downwards.
CTTCATAAATCGGCTCCGGAATTGGGTAATATCTTTGCAATGCAATTTCCAGCCATTTTAAGGCTTCATTCGTTTTTCCTTTTTTTGCATAAAATTTCGCAATGCCATAAGTGACTATCATAATTAAAGGGGACTAGTTCAATTGACTTTTCGTATTGCAGTTTAGCCTCCGCATCCCTGTTTTGAGAGAGAAGAAAGTCACCATATACATTGTGCCCTACTTCATGTCCCCAGTTAATTTTGTATGGAAATTGAAAGCTTCTTTAAATAATTGGTCAGCTATAATTGAACGTCCCTTTTAGATGTTGTAATTGTGCCAAATAACACCTAGCTGTATGGTCGGCTTCATCCGGAGTGGGATCGATATCTATAGCTTTGTTTAAATACGAAGTAGCAACATCAAAATTCATTCGAGACATTTCTATTCTTGCCATTATTACAATGGCATCAGCTTTAATATGCAAATCAGCATAATTGGAAGAAATGACCTTTTCTGCATATTCAAATGCCTTATCAAAATTTCTCTTGTTATAATAATAATCCGAAAGGATAATGTTATCAATAAATTCCAAAGTAGCAGGTTCCGGTGGGTACTTACCCAAAAATTCAAATGCGTACTTTTCCTTTTTCGTTTTAAGCAGTGCTTTAAAATACCAAGCCCTTGACCAATTCGTAGTTATCGGGTGTAAGTCAAATGACTTTAGACTATACTTGATTACATGATCATAGTCCATCCTTTCTGCAGAACATTGGACTAAGGTGGACCAAGCATTAAACAACTCTGGTTTGGCTGATATCAACTTCCAGCAAATCGAATCTGACTGATTAAATTGGCCTTGCTTTTGATAATTCCATGCTAATAATAAGTTCAAAAGATATGAATTTGGTCTTATGGCAAGCCCTTTTCGGATTATTGAATCTGCCTTATCCATATCGACAATTATATTCAAATAGGTTTCAACCAATTCATGATAGGGAGTAATCCAGGTCGGTGCCATTTGCATGGCTTCAGCACAATATTTTAAAGTAGAATCCATTTCATAAATTCCATCTTTTCTCCAATGCAAATTGGCAACAGCATGGTATAGATATGCCGCATGCGGTTCGTATTTTATCGCTTCAAGCAATTTTAATTTTACCAAGTTCCTCACAGAATCTCTTTTATGCTCATCTTTCAAATCCTGCAAAATCTTTTGCTTCAAATAATGAGCTTCAAAATACTTCTGCTGGCTATACAATAAAGGAAAACTGTAATGATCCTTTCCCAATAATTCAATGGCACGTTCTAAATACTTTGGATATTCAGCATATTTCTCCGGATTCAAATACCAGTCATTGAATTCATAGGGGTCATCAGCCAATAAAGCATTCAATGCTTTTTGGACTTCATCCTGCAAAGCCGCTGCATAATTGCGACGCATCAGTGCATGAAGTGGTTTTAAGGTTGCTACATTAAGAAGCCCTTTGTACAATTGATCAGCACAATTTGTTGAATTATTTGAGCTGCAAAAAAACTCATGCGTGTTCAGTTTATTTTTAAACTCAAAATAATTTGAACGCGTTACAGAGTCGAGCTGTGCCAATGTTTGTTCCTCAATTCCCCTTGTATCCACATGTCTAAGATTTTTGGAAATTTTTTTTCGTTCATCATGGCAAGGAATTGTTTCTCGTCCACCAAGTTGATGGTCTCTGACAGGTCCCCTGCTATGACCGGTATTTGCTTATGTGGATCAACGTCCCGACTTACATTCGTTTGTAAGTAATTTGCCAGTTCCATCAACTTGATCTGACGATCTTCATTTTGATCAGCAAATCCAGAAAGTCCATCTGTGAGATAATAACTGAACACCCCTCTGCCTCCGCCCCAGTATTCTCCTTCCACACTTGTTTCATTGGGTTGACAGGAAAGGATCTTGATTTCATTTGCATATTGTCGGACCAATTCAGTACTTGTCAGTCTGGATCCCAGAACATTACTTCCCGCCAATTTACCAGCATGACAAGCATCCGCAATGACAACCACTTTTGTTTTATTGCTTGCCAAAGTCGAAACGATTGCCTGTAAATAATCTAATGAAAATGCACCCGCCGCATAATTATTTGGAGGCGAATCGTAACACAATAAATAACCGAATTTTGCTATGGTTTTTGTTTCAACATCCCCATGCCCTGAAAAATAAAGGTAAACTAAGTCTCCTTCCCGGGCTTGATCCAAAATTCCATCCAATGCTGCATTGAATTGGGCCCGGGTCGCCATAGAATCAATGAGTAATTGTATGTGGTCTTCCGGAACCTTTACCATACCCGTTCCCTTCAACCAATCTACAAACGCTATGGCATCGCGGTGGGCGTATTTTAAATCTGGAATACCTTTATCGTGATAATTGGAAATGCCAACGACTACCGCAAATGTGTTTGAATTAGATGCTCGTTGATGGTTGTTAGTTGTTAGAAGGTTCACTCCTTTTTGAGCGGCAATAAAAAAACAACTATAATAAAGCACAATTATGCATGAGAATATAGAATTGATTACATGTTTGAGAATCTTTCGCCGCGGTAATTTGTAAAATATCATCATTTCAAAATAAACTTCATTGATCTATTCTATTAATACTACACCATGTCTCATATTAACCGAAATCAATGTATCATTTAACATCCCACCACACTCTTGTGCTTAATTTATCTTCCCCTTTAAGCAAATCTAAAGCCTTAAAATAATTTCTGGCATTTAGGGTTTGCTCAGCTGATGGGTAAACCAATCGAAGGGGAGCCGGATGCATTCCAATTTCTCCAATCGCACCATCTACCGGAGCCTCCAATTTTTGAAAATCCAGTCTTCGCCATTCGGTCCAGGCCTGAAATCCCTGCATAAATAAAGACAGCCATTTTTGAACACCAATTTTTTGATTCCAATCACCGGCAGCTGTCGCATAATTCACCTCAGTTTGTTTCAAATAATCTTCTGCCATCTGAACGTCCATAATTCCCCATTCTTCAAAAGAAGCGATGATCGCTTTATTGTACCAATCTTCGGACGTCCCACCAATGGACCAACCTCGTTCTATGCCCTTCGGCAGCCAGAAAGCAAACTTCGCTGTAATTCATAAGACAGGCATAAGCTTCCGGCCTAAGGATATCAAATGGACGGAAACTCGACAAACGGTTGTTCGTTACAAAAGAGCCGCTGGGCTGGGAGTAATTGTCTGAAGAAATTGCAGCATTGTTGCTAGTTTGTCCATAGGGCCTTCCGAAATAACCACCCCGTTTGTTCTCACATCTCCCCAAACAGCAAGCCTTGGGTCATTCAGTGGTTTTAAGGTTTTATCGATCAAAATGTCCGAAAGACCCAAGTCAGCATCCCCACGTTCTATTCTTTGCTGGTGAAGCGGGTTATTATTAGGAAATGTACTCAAATATTTAAAACAAGCATGATCAAGATTGTTCAAGAAGCCCTGTGCAAATGCTTTCTCAAATTCCAGTTTTGCTTTTTCTGGTTCGACATCACTCATTCTCATTGAAATTCGCAGAATGAGCGAATGTGCAAATTTTTTCCACTTGCTTACATCGCCCGAATAAATGATGTCCGCTCCTCCATAACTTCCGGCACTTTCATCCATATCTAATATTGCTTGATGTAGTTCATCCAGAATACCAAAGTAAATTTCTCTTTGACTGGCATAAGCAGGAGTTTTATTTTTATCGCCCTTTAAAGCTTCCTGATAGGAACGGGACCAAAAACATCCGTCATCAACTGAAATGTATAACAGCGAAGCACCTTTGCAATTGCCTTTTTGTTTTTATCTGCAGATGGATCCAATCCCGGATGATTGGTAATCGTTTCTTCTATATCGGCCATGTCTTGTAGCACTCCGGCGTAAAACGCCTCAAAAAAATACATTTAGCAAATCCTCCAATAGCATATCTGCAAACATCTGTGTAATTATTTTGTGTCCAACTCTGAGCCAATAATTCGGGTAAAGCCAGGTTGGTAATTCCGGTTGCATTCACTCCTGCAAAAACGCCATCCGCAAGCACTTTTTGAGCTCCGGTCATCAAGACTTCCGGTCGCACAATACGTGGATTGTTTGGGTCGACATTGATGTCGCCAAAATCTTTGCCACACGAAGAGACTATGAAAATGATGAGGACTATGATTGCTTTGATTTTATGGATTGAATGGATATGCATTTGAATTAGCTTTGATTTCATGCTGGATATAGTTTTAGCAATTAAAATTTGAATTTCAGGTTAAAACCAATAGACCTCGTTGAAGGAACGGCACCACCTTCATTTCCGTAGATGTTGCTCGTACTTACTGCCATTTCAGGATCGATGTGAGGTAGATTTTTGTGTAATATGGCAACATTTCTTGATACAATCGCAATACTAACATCTGTTAGACCTGCTCTCTCAAGCCATTTTGCCTTGAGATTATAGCGAATGGAAATTTCGCGAAGTTTGATAAAAGAGGCATCATAAACATACCTTTTTTGAATATGAAAAAATCCATCAAAAAATTTATGATCATCATAACTGACACGAGATATATTTTTCTCTCCATTGGTCTTGTAATAATCATCAGTAAGGGTTTCTGTTCCGGACCCGCCTTCCAGAATTGGACGACCCTCATTATCCAGAACTGCATAAATCCCATCGTACACGATTTCACTTTCATTATAATTTCTTTGTGCTGTCTCTTCAAATAATCCTGAGTAAATACCCGTGGCATTGGTAAAAGAAACGATATCCCCACCTTTGCGAAAATCAATAAAAAAATTTAAAATCAAAATTTTTCCATCTAAAACTATTGGTGATTCCCCCTGTAAAATCGGGACTGATATTTCCAATAGGCATTACAGAATTAGATTTTAGATAAAATCCCGTATTGGGATCAATGAGTTTATTTCCAGCTTTGTCGTACAAATAATTATAGCCGAATATCGTGCCATAAGGTTGTCCGATCTGCGCTTGAATGCTTACGGCTCCGGGACTTGCTAAGGGTAAGATTGGATGCTTTGATCCTCTGGCACAAGAGAAACCACTTTATTATTATTTTTTCCAAATTGGAAATCTATTCCCCAACTGAAGTTTGTTTTTCGAATAGGTATTCCGTGCAACACCAATTCAAAACCTATATTACTGATCTCGCCTGCATTGATGAATTGCCGAGTGAATCCAGTAGTAGCGGAACTGGTTAGTGGAATAATTTGATCCAGCGTTTTTCCAGTATAAAAACACATATCTATAGCAGCGCGGTCTTTAAAAAATCGAAGGTCAAAACCCACTTCCAGAGATTGTGTTTGTTCAGGTGTAAGATCACTTTTATTCAAGGTATTACTGACCGTGTAATTGGCATAGTTTCCAAAATTTGGATTTCCAACATACGTTTTATAAAGGCTATAGGGGTCCCCATCAGAGCCAACCTTCGCCCAGGCCAGCCGCAACTTTCCAAAGCTCAAATTTGGAATTATCAGATCGTCAGAGAATACATAACTGAATGAAGCTGATGGATAAAAGTATGCATTGTTATTGACCGGCAAAGTGCTGGACCAGTCTTGCCGCCCAGTTAATTCAAGATATAATTTATTTTTCCATGCAAAAGAGAATGATCCGTAAAAGCTCTCCAATTCCCTTTCTGAATGGATATTTTGAATCAAAGGACCCTGTTTTGAATTTTGGAGACGGTAAATTCCTGGTATGGTCAATCCGCCAATAGTTGCTCCAAAATCTCTTTCCAGTGATTTTTTAATTTGTTAGCGCCTAGAACAGCCGTCACAAAAAATTCCTTATAAATTTTGCGTTCAAGCTGTAGCTGAAGGTCGGTATTCAGTTCATTTACATAAAATTCGTCAAGCGTATATTGCGATTCGAGTAGACTGCCATGGGCAATTCGTTCTTCTCTTTTTCATAATAAAAGTCATTCAATAATCTTCCTCTGATTTGTAACCAGTCTGTGATGGCGTAGTTTACCGTAACATTTCCAAAAATACGATCCCGTCCATCCGTTTGAAAATTCTTATATCTCGACCAATAGGGATTGTCCCAATATTGTGGTCTTGGATTGTCCGCAGATTGGCGATTCCAGGTGCGCATACTGCCATCCGGATTTTCATAAGTCTTTAAATCATCAAATCGCAATTGTGTTTGCCACCATTGCGAAAAATTTTGAGCGGGATTGAAGCCCCCGCGAAAATCATAAGTAGAAGCTGAACGTCCTTTGTTTTCACTATTTACATAATTTACAGAAGTCGAAATATTCAATTTATCCGACAGTTCCAGATTCCCGCTGAATACAAAATGATTTCTTCCCAATTTAGAATTGGGATAAATACCTTTCTGATCAAAACGATGATACGCCAAACGGTAAGCAGATTTATCGTTGGCTTTTTCGATTGAGATACTTTGCTGGGTACTTACGCCTGTTTCAAAAAATCCATGGGATCATCTCCAACTTCCCACAGACGGCTTTTTCCAAAATGTTCTGTATCCCAGCTATCCCAACTGTTCCAATCTCTGAAATACAATTGGTTTTGGTTGTTTCCATATCCATTAATAAAAAGATATTGGTCATGCCCATTAATGGTAAAATCATCGAGGTTTTTAAAATGCTCATCAGTACCCGTTTGAAATCGAGTGCCACTGCTTTCGTCAACGAAATAAAGGGGAACAAGGTCGAAAGATTGAAAAATCCCGACAGTATCACCATTTGGGCCAAACTCAATAAAAGGGATCTTATAAAATCCCGAAGCATCCTTATAACCTCTTGGAAAGAGATTCGCACCCCCTCCATATTCTTTTGAAATTTCGGAAATACAGCAACTTTATCAAATGTAATGCTACTGCTGATGGTGATACCTAGACCTTTTTGATCTCGAGAGGCTTTTTTAGTATTGACAATGATCACACCGTTGGCTCCGCGAGATCCGTACAGAGCAGCAGCTGCTTGACCTTTAATATACTGATGTTATCAATATCCTCCGGATTGAGATCCTGTATGGCATTTCCATAGTCTCTTTGACTTTCATATACTGTTCCACTTCCATCTGCTTTTATCTGACTAATATTAGTGAAATTGGAATTGTCCATAGGCACACCGTCGACTACGAACAAAGGTTGATTTTCCCCAATTATGGATCTCAATCCTCGTATGGTAATTCTTGAAGATCCACCCAGATTACCACCCGCTGAACCCAACACAGTCACACCCGCAGCGCGACCTGATAAAAGATTAACGAAGTTGGCTTGTGGTACGGTGGTGAGTTCGTCTCCTTTTATTTTTTCAACTCCGAATCCTAACGAACGTTCATCCTTTCTGATACCCAGAGCCGTTACAAGTGCTTCCTCCAACAAGAGGCCTTCCTGCAAAACAACTTCTATGAAAGCTTGTGCTGAAACATCCTGCTCTAAAGTTTGAAATCCTGTATAACTGAAAGTCAAAATGTTTGAACCATCGGGAAGAGAAATTTTAAATCGACCCCGATCATCTGTTTCAAAGCTGATTGGAAGTTTTTCTTTATGGAAATATTCGCCCCGATAACAGGGTATCCAGCTGGGTCTTTAACAGTTCCTTCAATTGTTTTTTGAGCCGACAAACAATAACAAGAGAGAATGCATAACAATGCAGTTAAGCAACTTGCTTTCAGTAAGGTTGGTATTTTAAATTTCGACGTTAATCTACAATTAATTGATATTTTACTCTAGATTATTAATTAAATTTTTAAATAATTAAATTAGATCTCACAAAAATTAATTTACATTTTAAGAAAGCAAGTGATTATTTTTCAGCATCCAGTCCGATTTTGGTCCATTGCCAGTAAGAAATAAATGGCAAGAGAATAAACAGATAGCATAAGTAAAAATGTCAATTTAAATATTGCATCATAAACATAAATTTAAGCCCGCACATAAAATAATTTAATGTTCTGAACCAGTTCATAATGGTCTTATACAAATCAATGTTTTATGGGCCTATATCATTAATACTCCACATAGATATTTCTTAACAAAATTTTGGAAGAATTTCAAAATTATTTTAAACATGAACCCCCTTTATGCTTCTGAAGTGACAATTTTAAATTGGGTCGATTTGTGAATTCCAGAGTCGGAATTAACTTGGTAAGCCAAACAGTAGAATTTGAGCAGGTCAAAATTTTGTTAATTCTTCAATTCAGAAAATTCTGCTTCAGAACAAACTATTGCTTCGACTGTAGAATTTTACTGCATTGTTCATAATAAGTAGCAGCTACTTTATTATACCTCGATTTAGGGTCGGACTTTACTATTTCAAAAATTGTACAAGCCTCACGACCTTTTCCGGTAGCGATGAGTGCGTTAGCATTTACAAACAATACATTGCTGTTTGACTTTAAAGATTCATCCATATGAT
>JADJYQ010000010.1 GCA_016719615.1 Saprospiraceae bacterium | reverse complement strand
AAAGTTTCTGAACCTCCTTAAAATTGCAATGATGGAATGGAGTAAGAAATGAATACCGATAAACGCTGCATCAACTGTGAAAGAGACATGGAACATTATGGCGATAAATCAAAAGTGATTCAGCATTTTGCTAACAAAGGATTTGAATATGAGTTGATTTTAGAAAGCATGAAAACCATGTAGCCTATTTCATCAATATCCAACTAACCCACGGGAATTTTATAATTACTTCTATATCTTAATTGGATTCTGCAAATATCATGATTTTTATAGACTTGGCTTACAACAAGGTCGATTGTTTAAATTCATATTTGATCTATATAATCTGTAGTGTAATGCAGGCCCGGCTTTCTTTCGCATGGAAGCCGAACGCGTAACCAGATAACCGATAGTAATCAGGTTGCGGAGCTCACACAAAGACACTGACAGCGTTGTAGAATAAGTATAAGTCTTCTACCAATACTCTTTGTATAATAAATACCAGTCTATTTCAATGCACGTTCGATCCTTACGTTGCTGCGTACAATGCCTACATAATAAGACATGATCTCTTTGAGTTCCTTGATGCTTTGTGTAATCAATACAAGTTCTTTAGGATGCCCTGTTCAAATTGAATCCCATTCTGGTATATCTGTTCGCAATTGAAATCCATCCCTATTTTTCTACGAGATCTTGTGCAATACGATATCCAAAGCCGCTTCCAATAGCGAATTGCTGGCTAACCTATTGGCTCCATGTAAACCTGTATTCGTGCATTCACCGCAAGCATATAAATTGCGGATGCTGCTGTGTATAGGCATCTACATGGATCCCGCCACACCAAATAATGACGGGCAGGAACGACCGGAATCACTTTGTTGCATCCGATGAATTCCGATGCTTTTACCTTCAAATATTCGGAAAATGTTGCACAAATTCTGCTTCGTCAGGAGATCTCAGCAATCCAGACACGTAATCTTCTCGTCTCATTTTTAATTCGTTGTTGATTGCCCTTGCAACAATGTCTCTGGGAACTCTAACGAAGGCGTTCATCGTAACGCTACGCTGAATTCCTGGCCATCCTGTGTTTTTAGAATTCCTCAAGACCAGAACAGCTTCAGAAATCAAAACGCAGGATTCTCGGATTAGCCCTATATAAAGCCGTTGGATGAAATTGAACCGACTCCATGTTTTCCATATGTCCTTTGGCGCGATACATCATGGCAATTCCATCACCGGTTACCCGTAAATAATGGATTGTTGGCATCATTCTGCAAATCTGTCGGCTCCACCTGTTGGAAGTATTGTCCCACTTTTGCCAGATCATTTCTACTCTAGAATTTCAGATTTAAAGATAAGCTCCATAACATTCGATATCGAACATAATGCGCGTAACATTGAAACCCAGATTGGTGCTGGGTCAAAACATCTATTGCAATGGTGCTCGAGGAGATCTCAATATTTAGGCTGGCGCTGCATTTGTCAAGCAAAGCACGTTCAATTTCTGCTCCGGTCACATCCTGATAGTGCAAAATCCGCTTTCCGAATGACCATGCACGCATCAAGATCGCAATAAGATGCATCGATTTTATCAAATCGGGCACCCCAATCGATCAATTCTGTACGCGTTGTGGCCTTCCTCTACCACGATGCGTACGATCTCTTTTGGCGCATAATCATCGCCGGCAGCGGGGTATCTTGCGTGTTTTCAAAATCATCTTTGATCTGATCCCAAACCGCTGCAATACCTCCATGCGCATGGCAGGTATTGCTTTCTTCCTTATTGGTTTGCTGGTGAGTCGTAATATCGAATCAGGACGCTGTCGCGCAATTTGAATATGATCGTGGACAGGCAATTCCAGTTCCGATGATCAATACGTCAGGTTATAAATCCATCCTTTCATTTGTTGAGCAAATTTACGGAATCAACGTAAGTAAAATGCTTTGTAAGCTTTCATAAATGAGATGGCAATGATTTTGGAGTCATTTAACATGATAAATTCAGCAATTGAAAGTTTAAAATGTTGTCCGTTCAAGCTTATTTATAAGCAATTAGCTAAGGACATTTAGGACTTCACTGTTTAAGCATCAATTTTCAAACATAATAGAAAACAAGATTTATATCTTTGCCAAGTACTGAGTTAGACCGAAACATCCATAACACAGAGTCCTTTGAAAAATTTCAAGGCATTAATTACAAAATGCGAAACTAAAGAATTATAAAGGACGATTTTGTATGGGCATCATTTTGCATCTCCTCAATCGCAATTTAGATCCTGAAAAGATAAAATTTGAACGGATATTTTCCAAAGCTTATAAAGACCATGATTCAATATTTAACGAAGATTTTTAGAGTACATCAGTTTGCTGAACAAACAGCTCCGTTCGCTATATTTTGATTGGTGGTTTGGCAGTCAATGTTTGTGGATACAGGAGATCGACAGGTGATATGGATTTATGGATTGAACCTACAGAAGAAAATCACACCCGGCTTACAAAAGTTCACCAGGAATATGGAATGTATATGGGAGAAATGGAAGATCTTGAAAATTTATAGATACGTTAAAATTTGATGTTTTTTCAGTTTGGAGGTGGTTTTATTAAAATAGACATCATGACTGCCTGTAAAGGATTAATATTTGAAGTGCCTTAAAACAAGCTAAAATGATCAACATTGAAAAGTGAATGTCCGAATAATTCATATCAATGATTTGATTCGGGCTACAAATTAGCAGCGGGTAAGATTTAAAGATTTGGATGATATTGAAAGTATTTAAATAAATTACGAGATCAAATTCATAATTCTGATTTTAATCATTGTTTCCAAGTGAATTGTGAACACCTTACAGCTGCTAAAATTCTTTTGAATTTATACGGTGTAATTTTTGTTGAAATGTATCAAAATCAATTGTTAATATAAACACCGGTAAATTTGCATTTATGCCTGATTTTGCATATATTATTTACACCTGAAGCCTTTAACCCAGAATTGCCAATAGAATTCTATTACGAGCCAAAACTGCTTCAAATACAGTCCTCTTCTCGAAATTTGTGCTCAATGAAATCCTTACTTCACTTCCGCGCAAATTTCTTGCGAGAGACCTGTCTTTTTGCATTTTTGACTCTCTACGAATCCTAATGGCAATTCTGGGTTTAATATTTACTGTTTTTAAAAATATTTTCTATTCAATACAACTTATTCCCTTATTTTGTATCATATATGATGATGAGCAACAAATATATTCTTACCGTATTCTTCTCATTGCTCATGATAGGTAGTGCGATTTCGCAGCATTGTGCATTTGATGAGAAACACCAGGCCTTATTGCAGTCGATGCTGCCTATCTGCAGCGGACTCTGCAAATGGAAAATGAAATTTATCAGCACAGTCTCGATGCTCTGAAAAGGCAAAATACAAAGCCGATCCAAACCGATTTATACACTTCCCCTGGTGGTGCACCTCATCGTTCCACCCGGGACTGCTATCGGACAAAGCAATAACTTAACAGACCGGCAGGTCGAACAAGGTCTGGATTATTTAAATCAGGCTTTTTCTAATTCAGGTCCCTTCGCTGCTGCAAATGGGGTAGATGTTGGCATCCAATTCTGCCTTGCCCGGCGAGATCCCAATGGTCAACCTACCAATGGAATTACAAGAACTCCGAGTAACCTGGTCAATGACATGATGTGTGCTCCAGGCACCAATGCTAACAATGATGCTGCGATTAAAGCGCTGATTGGTTGGGATTGTACTCGCTATATCAACATTTTTTAGTTACAGATTTATTTAATAACAACTTTGGTTGCAGTCTGGCAGGTTACGCTTATTTCCCGGTGCTCCCTGCGGTAGACGGCATTGTTCAAGAAAGTCGTTATTGGAATTCAATTGGAGGAACAGTAGTTACGGCTCACGAAATGGGCCATTATTTTCTTTGAATCATACCTTTAACGGCGGATGCACAAATGGCAATTGTCTACAGGATGGAGACCGGGTCTGCGATACACCACCTGACAATTCAGCATCCTTCGCACCCTGTAATACCAACTCATGTAACACTGATATTCCGGATCTACCTGACGACAACAGCAACTACATGGATTATACTTCTTGCGGCCCGGTACATTTTACCGACGGACAAAGGAATCGTATGATCGCCGCACTGGAGACCACCCGCAAATCGCTGATCAGCTCCAATGGTTGTTTGCCTCCAGGAAATTATGATGCTGCTGCTTTGGAATTAAGTTTACAAGGTTCCGTTTGCACAGATTCCCTTTGTCCGAAATTGAAGATCCGAAATGACGGAAGTAAAAGTTTTTCAACACTGGATATCAATTATCAGCTCAATGGAATTCCACAAAGTCCCTATGTATGGAATGGCATATTAATTCCTGGTCAGAGCCAGGTCATAGATCTCCCCTGCATTCCCATTCCACAAGGAAATCATAGCTTATCCGTTACGCTCGGCAATCCCGATAATCAGCCGGATTTTTATCCTCAGAATAATATCCTCCAATATGCGTTTGAAATTTTGAAGAACTTAAACTAACAATTGATAGTTTATCGCCCACACATTGCATCAGCGACGGAAAACTCTGGGCACATGCCACCGGCGGAACAGGGCCATATAAGTATCGCCTCAACAAGAGATCCGGATCACAAACAGATTCTTATTTTCAACTTCTGCTCGCTGGCAATTATATTCTCTATGCAGAAGACTTAAATGGTTGTCAGACCAGTTTGCCATTTACTATTCCCGATAGTTGCGGCGGAATCGGAAATAAAAAATTTATCACCAATGGAAATGCACGGCAATTGGGCAACGATTGCTATTTGTTGACAGAGGAGAATTTTGGTCAGACAGGATCCATCTGGTACGAAGATAAAGTCAGCTTATACAGCAGTTTTGACATCTATTTTGATATTAATTTGGGTTGCCTTGATGCGCAAGGGGCAGATGGCATTGCCTTTGTATTTCAACCCATTTCAACTTCGATCGGAGTCTCCGGAGGGGGACTGGGTTACCAGGGTGTTATGCCCAGTCTTGCTGTCGAATTTGACACCTATCACAATGGCAATTATACGGATCCCATTTTTGACCATGTTGCCATTATGAGAAACGGTAATGTAGATCATGCTTCAGGCGATAATCTCTCAGGTCCGGTCGGGATTCTCAATGGAAATGCTAATGCTGAAGATTGCAATTTTCATAAAGTGCTTATACGTTGGAGCGCGAGCAATGCAACTTTATCGGTGTATGTGGATTGTATTTTAAAATTGCGCTATTCCGGAGATGTCGTTCGCAGTATTTTCAACAATGATCCGAATGTATACTTTGGATTTACAGCTGCAACAGGTGGATCTATCAATGTTCAGCAAGTCTGTTTAAATTACATCACCGGCGTCAACACACTTCCCGATCTTACCATTTGCGAAGGAGAATCGATCCAGGTTTCGGCCAAACCCAATTTCGCTCAATATCGCTGGCGGCCTTCAAAAGGTGTGAGTGATACCTCTGTATTTAATCCGATCATTCAACCAGATAGCACGACCACTTACCATATTGAATACAGTGATGCTTGCGGATTTCAGTATCAGGATTCGTTAACGATTTTTGTAAAGAAGTACAGTTTAAAGTATGAATTACAACTGGCCGACAGTTGCGGATCTTTTCGAGGAGCTTTACTTCGCATTTTTGAAAAACCTGAAGACAGTTCAGCTCTTTACAGTATGGACGGTATTTTTTTCTATAAACAATTTTATTTTGAAATTCCGGAAGAAGGATTTTACACGATCTATACCAAAATTGGAAACTGCATTCTTCCTGAAATTATTGAAGTGAGTGAATTCAAACACCGGCTTCGGGATAGTTTGATCCGGGTGCAAGCAATGAACTGCATCGATTCGGGACGTATCGTGATCACCGCACTGGAAGGCATACCGCCATATTCATATCGCATCAATGGCGGCAACTGGCAAAGCAGTGGTATTTTCACCGGATTGGCACCGGGCAATTACATCATTGATGTAAGGGATTCAACGCGATGTAACCTACAGCGCCTCGTTCAAATCGGTCTAGCCAATCAACGATTAACATTGAAACAAGACTCATTCAATCTTGAAATAAATTGTTGCCAGCCAAACGCATTTATTGCAGTGAGTGCAGATGGTACTTTCCCTTTTTACCATTATTCATTGGATCAATCATATTGGGAGGATTCAGGATATTTTACAGGATTACTTCCAGGTACACATACATTGATTGCGCGCGATGAATACGGTTGCAGTTCAGATACTTTACATTTTGTGGTTATTGATCATAGTCAGGAAGATCGCGATACACAATCTCTAAAAATTTGTGCGGGAGAATTTATTGAAGTTGGCAGCAGCCGATATACCACATCCGGAATTTACACCGATATTTTTCAAAATAGATTCTGTTGCGATAGTGTGATCGTCACAAATCTTATTGTCGACCCAGTGTATAATATTCCAAATGTGCGGCAAATTTGCAATGGTTCAAATATTGTTGTAGGAACAAAGTCGTACACGAATACCGGAAAGTATATTGATACCTTACAAAGTATCCGTTCCTGTGATAGTATTGTATACACCGATTTATTGGTTTACCCGATTTATGATTTACAACAAAATCATATCATTTGCGAAGGAGAGACCGTCATCATCGGCTCTAGTCAATACACAAAATCAGGCTTGTATCTTGACAGTTTATTGACTGATAAAGGTTGCGACAGTATTATTCATACACAGGTCACTGTAAATCCTAAACATTTATTTCAGCAGCAATTACAAATCTGTAAAGGACAATTCACCCGGGTAGGAAATAATATATACAATGCCACCGGTTTTTACCAAGACCGTCTGAATAATATTTTCGGATGTGACAGCATTGTTGAAACAAATTTATTTGTAGATACTGTAGAAGCCCAATTGCAATTGGATACGATTCGGTGTTATGGTGATGACGATGCAGTTATTACAATTTATCCACAATCTGGAATTCCGGGATTTATGTATGCGCTGGATGACACCTCTACTTATCAATCCGATAATTATTTTAGCCCCCTAACACCCGGAAACTACCAAGTGTTCGTTAAAGATACTTTGGGTTGTGAAAATCAATATTCAGTTGTATTTTTTCAGCCCTTGCTTTTACAAGCAGATCTACCTGTGGAAATAAAACTTACACTTGGCGACAAAATACAATTACAAGCTATTTTAAATTTTATTCCCGGCACCGCAAGCTGGACGCCTGCCACCGGACTTTCCTGTACAGATTGTGCGGCGCCCTATTTGTTAGCACTTGAAAATGCAGAATACGAAGTATTATTTACCAATTCGGCTGGTTGTGAAGTGCGAGCAAAAATTAAAGTCATCGTCGACAATCAAACCGATGTTTATGTGCCCAACGTTTTCAGCCCCAACGGCGACAACCTAAACGACCTGGTTACCGTGTTCGGAGGTCCCAGCATCCGAGAAGTGGAGCTGTTCCGCATTTATAATCGATGGGGAAATATGGTTTTTGAAAACAAACATTTTCAGTTGAATGACTTATTAGCCGGATGGGATGGAAGATTCAATGGTGAGCCGATGAATCCAGCGGTTTTTGTATATCATTTGAAAGCGATTAGGATTGATGGAACGGTGTTGGAGAAATATGGGGATGTGAGTTTGGTGAGGTGATCATCTCACGCCTCCACCTCACCCCCGGCCCCTCTCCGCACAGCGGAGAGGGGCCGGGGGTGAGGTGGATTATTTTAGCAACTGCGTCGCAGCTTCCTTAATCGTATCTTCCTTCTTTGCAAAACAAAATCTTACAATGCCCGGATCATACCCATCGTGATAAAATGCAGAAATGGGAATCGTTGCCACTTTTTTATTGGCAACAAGTTGTTCGGCAAAAACGGCATCACTTAATTGCTCCGGATTTTTAAATCGCGCAAGTGCAAAATAACTTCCTTCGCAGGGCAACCACTCAAAATCTGGATGTTTCATTTCTTTAAAAAAGAAATCTCTTTTGTGCTGATAAAATTGTGGAAGTTCGTTGATAAATTCGGGATAGGATTCCATAAATTTTGCAATTGCATATTGTGCCGGCGTGTTTACGCTAAAGACTAAGAACTGGTGGACTTTGCGGATTTCTTTAGTGAGTTCGGCTTTTGCAATCGTATATCCTATTTTCCAACCAGTATTGTGTAAAGTTTTACCCATTGAAAATGTAACAATAGAAGATTTCATGATCTCAGGATAATGCAATGCACTCCAATGTGGCTTGCTATCAAAAACCAACATATCATAAACTTCATCCCATACCCACAAGACATCATATTGTACTGCTAGTTTTTCGAATCTCAGCATATCTTCTTGATGCAGTATTCTTCCTGCAGGATTGTGAGGATTGTTGATCAGAATCATCCGGATTTTTCCCTTTTGCAACATTGATTCAAGCTGCGTCCATGGAATCGAAAAAATCTGGTAATTCGAGTCGGAGGTAAACTGGCTGACCCCGTTGACCAGGACTGCAGGTCCATAAGAATCATAAGCAGGTTCAAAAATCAATACTTTATCACCGGGACGAATGAAAGCGCTAATAATCGTATAGATTGCTTGCGTGGCACCTGCGGTAACGGTAATATCATCATCTATATTCGCTTTGAGTTGGTATCGATTTTCCAAACGACTTGCTATTTGTTGGCGCAACATGAGCAATCCCGGCATTGGGGCATATTGATTAAAACCGGATTCAACAGCTTCATTTAAAAATTGAAAAAGTTGTTCGGGTGGTGCGAAATCAGGAAAACCCTGAGCGAGGTTGATGGCCTGATACTGTTGCGCCAGAGCTGTCATTTTCGCAAAAATGGAAAGCCCTGCTTGAGGAAGTTTAGACGGTATCGGATTTAGCATCTGTTAAACAACGAAAAAATGAAAGCCGATCAATGTTTAGAATATTTTTTATAAATGCGATCGATCTCTCCTGCCATTCTATGATCTTTTTCTGTAACAGTATCGCCGGCATCGTGCGTTGTTAATACGATGTCGACTTTATTCCATGAATTTTTCCAATCAGGATGATGATTGAGTTTTTCTGCTTGAAATGCGACTTCGGTCATAAAAGCAAATGCCTCTCCGAAATCTCTAAATTCAAAACTTGATTTTAATTTGTTACTACTTTCTTTCCACATAGTTTCGTTTTTATGTATCGTATTTAAATTCAAATGAATAATTTTCGAGTTCTTGCACTGCTGCTTCCAATAATCGAACCGCAGCGTCGATATCATCTTCATGCACCATTTCAATGACCTGATGAATATGTCTAGTGGGAATAGAAATGGCACCTGCAATGGTTCCATTTCCTGCACGTTGCACTGATGCAGTATCTGTACCACCACCTGTTAGCAATTCTGCTTGCCAGGGTATTTTATTTTTCTCTGCAGCAGATTTTAAAAATTGAACCATTCGATAATCAGGGATCACACTACTGTCAAAAAGTTTAATAGCAACGCCATTGCCCAGTTTGGTGATATATTCGTGAGATTGGGCTCCGGGTACATCATAAGCGATGGTCGTATCAATGTTGATGGCTACATCCGGTGCGATGCTGTTGGCCGCGATCATAGATCCCCGGCTCCCTACTTCTTCCTGTACCGTAAATACAGCATACACATCCAGAGGCGCTTTGGTCTTTTTCAGTTTTTTCATGAGTTCGACCAAAATATAAACAGATACCCGATTATCGAGTGATTTACAATTTATACATTTTCCCATTCGGATCATTTCGCGTTCACGGGTTATAGGATCTCCAATTTGAATTTTCCCGACTACTTCAGCTTTCGTTAAACCTGTATCGATAAAGAAGTCTTTTAAGGATGGAGCTTTTGCCCTTTCCTCTGCATTCATGATATGAAGAGGTTTACTTCCCATGACCCCGTGGATATCTTCTTTGCCGTGGATGATCACTCTTTGGGCGGTTAGTGTCTTTGGATCAAAGCCCCCGAGTGGAAGAAAGCGAATAAAACCTTCATCATCAATATGTTGAACGATGAATGCGATTTCATCCATGTGAGCGGTCAACAGAAGTTTTTTTCGACTGTGCCCTTTGTGAAAGGTAATCAGGTTACCCATGGCATCTGTCCGCATGTCATCCACATCTTTTTCAAGAGTGCTCATGAGGAATGAACGGATGCGCTGTTCGAAGCCGGGAGCCCCCGGTACTTTACATATTTTTTGAAGCAAATCGAATTCTGCCATTTCTTTTTGTCTGGCCAAAATTAAGTCATGGGAGTTAATTGATTAAATATGGCTTTTGATACTATGTATGTACCTGATTTTTATGAGCTTTGCAGCTGTGTCCGGTTTAAAAAGTCTCGCAAAGGAAACCATGATCTATGGTTTAAGCTATTCGCTTGGCCGTTTGCTCAATTTTTTACTGGTTACCGTATACCTGACACGTGTGTTTTCAGACGAAAGAGCCTATTTTTCGATATACAGTGAATTGTACTTTTTTATTGCGCTTTTTCTAGGAATTCTGGGTTTACGTATGGAAACGGGTTTTTTAGATTTGCTTCTGATGAAACATTTGCAACTAAAATTTATCCGGTAGCCAGCCAGCTTGTTTGGATGGTTTGTGGGCTCTTCCTGCTTGCTGCTTATTTTGGATTAGATGTCATCAATTATGGATTACATTATCCACAATTACAAAACTTAATATTTCTGGCAGCGGGAATCACTGTATTGGACGTTTTGAGTGCCTTGCCCTTTGCCAAACTACGTTATGATAAAAGGCCCCTACGTTATGCCTGGATCAAACTCTCCGGATTGCTTTTAAACATCATTCTCTTGTTGTATTTTTTTAAATGAATTTGGGGAACAGCTGTTGAAAATTTATATTGGGTATTGCTGGCTAATTTGATAGGAAGTGCTTTGACACTCATTTTGCTGCTGCCAGAAATCAAGAATGCGTTTACCATCGCCGATTGGAAAATCTGTAATCGACTCTTGAAATACGTTTCTCCTTTAATCATCGTCACTCTTTCTTTTATTGTGATCCAATACGGGGCTACAAGTATACTTAAATACTTTCTTCCGGGAGATGCTTTACAAAACCTCGAAGCCAGTAGTAGTTTCAACGCAGCCATGCGACTTGCCGTCATTATGAATTTGTTTGTGACTGCATTCAATTATGCAGCCGAACCTTTTTCTTTCGTCATGCAAAACAAGATCAGGCTCCGCAACTTTTTGCAAGATTGTCTTTGTATTTTATCATCGCGTGTTGTTTTATATACCTCGTGATGGGATTATTTATTGATGTGTTTGCTAAATTGCTTGATAAAAATTTTAGGGACGAATTATTTTTGGTAAATATTCTTTTGTTGGCCAATATCTTCATGGGATTGTATTCCAACTTTTCGAGTTGGTATAAATTGTCTGATAACAACCGTTTGATGGCCATTGTGAGTGTATTCGGAATGTTGCTGATGTTGGTTTTAAACGTCCTTTTGATACCCTATCTGGGCAACAGTTCGGCTGCCTATGCAAATCTTACAGCTTATTTATTCATTTGTGCCATGGCTTACTATCAGGGGCAAAAAAAATATCCGATCCCTTATCCGATACTTAAAATGACCATGTGGTTGTTGGCTACAGTACTAACAGTTGTATTCATTCCAGGCATCTATACCTTTTTTTAAAATTGAATCCCTCGTCCAGTATAGCCTATCCTTTTTGATCCTCATTGCATTTGGATATGCTGGGTATAAACTGGAATGCAAAAGAAACTTGTTTGAATTTGATCTTTTACATGTTCATCCCCCCACAAACACTCAAGACCTGTCCGGTAATATAACACGACATATCAGAAGCGAGGAATAACACAGCATCTGCAACTTCTTCGGGTTTTGCAAGACGGCCCAAAGGAATTGCTTTCATAAAAGCCTCTTTGGTTTTTTCATCAAGCACATGCGTCATTTCCGTTTCGATGAACCCGGGAGCCAGTGCATTGCAGCGGATGTTGCGGGAAGAAAGTTCTTTAGCCATACTTTTTGTAAAACCGATCATGCCTGCTTTTGAAGCGGCGTAATTTGATTGACCGGCATTACCAAAAACACCTACAACAGATGAAATATTGATGATAGATCCACTACGTGTGCGCATCATGTGCTTGGCTGCAAATTTGGTCAGATTAAAACAGGATTTTAAATTGGTAGTGATGACCTGATCCCATTGCTCTTCGGTCATACGAAGGATCAGATTGTCTTTAGTGATACCAGCATTGTTTACAAGAATGTCCAGTCCACCCAAATCTGCAACTACAGATTGAATCAATTGCTCAGCATCTGTATGCACAGCTGCATTGGACAAATAGCTTTTGCCTGAACGCCATAGCTCATGCATTTTTCGGCAACAGCTTGAGCTTTATCCGGGGAAGAAACGTAAGTAATAGCTACATGAGCTCCATTTTTAGCGAGACACTCCGCAATGGAAGCACCAATTCCACGGCTTCCTCCGGTAACGAGCGCAATTTTTCCTTTAAGCATTTTTTTGGATTTACCACAAATATATAGGGTTCTATATAAACAGAGAAAATAAATCTTGCAATTATGCTATGATATAAAATTCGAAATTACTCGAATGGTATAAGTCATCATTCACAGTAATTATAACAATTATAAAAATGATTTTTATGAGTACAAAATAAAACATTGAGAACTTCGTCATAAGTTCTACAAGGAACTTAATTTATCAAAATTTAATTAACTTTGACAAATGAATTTGAACATTCCTACATTCCTACATTCCTACATTCCTACATTCCTACAATCCTACAATCCTACAATCCTACATTCCTACATTCCTACTTGCCTACTTGCCGCCTGTTTGTTTTAATTATTATTTCATTCCTACTTACAAGTTGCGAACGACCAGAATCTGAGCTTCCCTATAATGACTATTCCGAGTTAGCGATTAGAACTTCAAATGGATTCTTCCTTGCGGCAGATCGGAATTTGAATAATATTGTTGTAGCCAATCGCAATAAAATAGGTGAATGGGAGAAGTTCACCATACAAAAGCATCATGACGATAAAATCTCTCTGCGTTCTTCTGATAATACATTCTTAGGCATTACTGAAGATTCTATGTCGCAATTGGTTGCAGGTTTTAAGGAATTACGTGGAAATACATATTTCAAGATTGTCAAAGGAGATTCTTCCAGTTCCTTAATTCAGGACTACTTAAATCGATATTTAATCGTTGATAGCAATTTCGTAATTCGAACAACGGTAACTCACACTAACAAATTGGCTCATTTTTTATATCACAGAAATGCCAACAGATAAATTCTATTCATTTTCAAAAAATCAAATGATACCTCTCCTTTTTGGCATTTTTTTCTCGTTAATGAGTTTATGCCTTTTTCAATTTCAAAAATATCAAAAACTAAGTATCATTTTTCTTTTACTCGGAGCACTGGCCTTAAGACTATTTGTTGGCTTGTTAGATGGGCATCTGACTTATTGGGATGAACAATTCCATGCACTTGTAGCAAAGAACATGATGATAGAACCCTTTAAGCCCATGTTATATAAAAACCCGATACTTCCATATGACGAAACAAATTGGATACAGGGTCATATTTGGTTACATAAGCAGCCCTTATTCCTTTGGCAAATGGCTTTGAGTATGAAAATATTTGGCATATCCGAATTTGGTCTTCGACTGCCAAGTATCTTGATGTCAACAATTATTGTTGCTTTCATTTACAGGATTGGTAAACAACATATAAACAAACAAGTCGGATATTTTGCTGCTCTCTTCTTTTCATTTTCACATTTTGTGCTTGAAATTACTGCTGGATTTATACATACTGACCATAATGATATAGCCTTCTTATTTTACGTAACAGCAAGTATCTGGGCATGGACAGAGTATGAGAAATTAACGAATGCAAACAGAAGAAATATATTTATCATTTTAATTGGTGTATTTGCAGGATGTGCGGTAATGAATAAATGGCTCACAGGATTATTGGTCTATGCTGGTTGGGGGCTATCTTTATGGCTTAACAACTTTGGAAAAATAAATTTGATCAAATATCGAGACCTCTTGCTAAGTTTGTTAATGTCTATTTTCACATTTATACCCTGGCAAATATACATCAACACAAATTTTCCTAAAATCAGCCAATTTGAAAATAAATTAAATACCAGACATTTTTTCGAAATTATTGAAGATCACGGAGGTGATTTTTGGTGGCATATTAATCAATCATTTGATATGTATAAGGTAGACCCTTTCTTGCTCATTTTATGCATTGTGATCCTTTTTAATTCAATTCAAACGCATTCTGTTAAAATTGGCCTCATTTTCAATATCCTACTGATCTATTTGTTCTTTGGAATTGCATCTACTAAAATGATTGCTTTCACATTCTGTGTATCTCCAATGATTTATTTGGGATTAGGCAATTTATTTGAAAAATTAACACAAGTAAATTTTATGAATTATCATTTTTCAAAAATTACAACGACCAATTCCATATTTACAATTATTTTTTGCTGCTGGATTTCCTGGTATAATTTTGACTACCCTAAAATTATCGAAAATCATACCATGCAGGACAAAACGACTTCTTCCTTTTTTTATCAGAGGATGAAATCATCTA
This sequence comes from Saprospiraceae bacterium, assembly GCA_016719615.1. Lineage (NCBI taxonomy): Bacteria > Pseudomonadati > Bacteroidota > Saprospiria > Saprospirales > Saprospiraceae > Saprospiraceae bacterium. The sequence goes on along the minus strand of JADJYQ010000010.1, from coordinate 12,625 downwards.
AATTTATTAAATAACTTCCAAATAATATCCATAATATCAGTGAATATGTCTTCTTTAATTGTAAATATGAAGATAATATCCCAATTATGTTTTACACAAATGCGATAGCAGCATACAGTTCAATTCCAGACGAAGGTACATTTTACCCAAATTTTATCAACCGGCCATAAAGTTGCAATATTTAATAATGGAAACTTGCCCCAGCACTTCAAGAGCATCAAGACGTGTTGAAGATTGATGGCTACTGGACAGATTTTTAATTAGATGTTTGTCGATAATGGTCATAAATATTTACCCGTTATAGGTCCCCAATCATTTACTACCCAATATCAAACAACTTTGTGGTCCTTCCTGTTTTTGAGCCTTTGTGGCGAAAAAAATGTTGAATAAAAACACAATCTACTTTAAATAAAAGTCTTAAGACTAAAGAGAAAAATCGGAAAGGCAAAATAATGAAAATCAATATACCACATTCCTCAAACTCCTCCTATTGACTGCTTGATAGCATTTATATTTATTTCATTCTAACCAGTTGTGAATCACCAAAGGATTCTTTTTTATGCAATGACTATTGTAATTTAGCCATAAGAACTACAAAAGGTTTCTTTCTGGCGGCAGATCGAAATTTGAATAAAATTGTTTTAGTAAATCGGAGCAAAATACGTGAATAGGAGAAGTTCACGACACAAAACCATCATGAAGAGAAAATCATTCTCCGTTCTTCTACTACTGGACAGATTTTTAAATTTGGAACCCACCAATTACAGATCAATTGAACAACGCTCCTTTACAGTCATTCCTTACCAATTTATGTAGCATTTTTTATACTAGTTCTAAAGATGATTTCGTCTTTTTGTCAACGGGAATTTTATTCTTGCATTTTTCATTCGGAGGACTACCCATATGTAGCTCAAATTGATTTCGCCATCCATCATCGGGTTTTGGTCATGTGATTTACAATTGCAGATTGCATTTTTGCTTGCATATAGCCTGAGTGTTTGAATTTCTAAATTTACTGAAGAAGCTTGTGCTTTAGAATATTCAATATTTGCCGCATTTTTGCGGAGATAATTTCTTATATTTACCGCAAGAAACGACTCAGCAGATGACAAAGTATATATACGAAAACAAAAACTGGCCAAACTTTACCTGGCGGGAAACTGCGATAAATGTCGTATTTGGTGAAGTCGAAATCTGCAAGGAAAATTGTCGGGCAGATGAATTTACTAGGTTTCGCAACAAAAGAAGAAACGAATCGTGCTACTTTAACACTTGACGTTATCAAGTCATCAGAGATCGAAGGAGGAAAAGTGGATTATAACCAAGTCCGTTCCTCCATGGCAAGAAGATTAGGTATGCAGATTGCTGGACTTGTTCCTTCCAATCGAAATGTGGAAGGCATTGTTGAAATGATGCTTGATGCCACCCAAAATTATAAACAGCCATTGTCACATAAGCGGCTATTTGGTTGGCATTCGTCGCTTTTTCCAACAGGATACAGCGGAATGCACAAAATAGCTGTTGGCCGCTATCGCACAGGAGAGATGCAGATTGTATCAGGAGCAATGGGAAAGGAAAAAGTTCATTATGATGCCATTCCTGCTAACGTACTCAAAAAAGAAATGGAAATATTTTTAAAATGGTTCAATGCAAAATCCGAAATGGACCCCGTGTTAAAAGCTGCGTTAGCTCACTTCTGGTTTATCATCATTCACCCATTTGATGATGGTAACGGAAGAATTGCCAGAGCGATCTCTGATTTAGTGCTTGCTCGTGCGGACGGAACACCCGAACGCTATTACAGCATGTCAAGCCAAATAGTAGTGGAACGCAAACAGTATTATGAAATATTACAAAAGTACAACATAGCTCTGCGACATCACCGACTGGTTAATGTGGTTTTGCATTGCCTAAAAATGCTTTGCTGGCTCCAAAATTACCGTTCAAGAGGTAATCAAAAAGACTGATTTTGAGAACTTATGAAAACATCGGATTCAATGAACGGCAACGATTAGTGTTGAATAAAATCTTAGACGGATTTGACGGAAAATTACAATCCTCCAAGTGGGCAAAAATTGCAAAATGCTCAGCAGATACCGCTTTGCGCGATATAAAGGATTTAATGGATAAAGGCATTTTGCGAAAGGAATCCCATGGTGGACGAAGCACAAACTATGAATTAGCAGACTTTTGAATAAAACGATACTTGTTTCAGGTTTAATCATTAAATTTCCAATAAGCCAATAAAAATTTAGTACACATTTTGATTAAATCCTTCAGCCTTTTCCCTTTAGCCTTAAGTCATTCTGCTTAAACCCTCATAAACATCTCCACTGGAATGATCGTGCAAGGCCCCGGTAACGCTACTCAACACATTGACCCTATCATTCCACTTCAAATAAGCCAATAAAGCAAAAACCATAGCTTCTTTGTAATCTATTAAAGTAGAATTTGGAATGTGGTAGTGCCAGTCCGTCTTACTTAATGCATTCAATCGCTCCAATAAAAAATCATTGTACGCACCACCTCCAGTGCACAGGACTGACGCATGATAGGTCCCCCTCTCTGGAAACCTAGAAATTTGTGTTTCAATAAAATGATGAATTTGAAATGCGATATGTTCTACTGCCGTTCGCAACAAATCAATCACTTCATATTTATCGAATAGATGAACCGCTTCAAAGTTTTGCAGATACCATTCGCGGCCCAGGCTCTTGGGAAAAGGCATTTGGTAAAAGCCCAGTGCATTCCATTTTTTGAATACATCATTTAGGATCTTCCCCGTTTGCGCAAGTTTACCGCCTTCATCAAAGGTTTTTCCCAATTTTTGACTAAGACTGTTGAGCAACATATTGCAGGGACTTAAATCGCATGCTTCTCTTTGGCCATTCGCATTCCATGAAATATTGGAGAAACCGCCCAAATTGAGACAAAAATCAAATTCTGAAAACAACATTTCATCTCCAATGGGGACCAAGGGTGCCCCCTGGCCTCCTAAAGCCACATCCTGCTGCCTGAAATTACAAACCACCGGAATTCCTGTTTGCCGATATATTTCTTGACCGGATCCAATCTGGAGCGTCAAACCTTCATGGGGCCTGTGAAAAACAGTATGTCCGTGAGAACCGATCAGATCAATTGGCAATTTAAATTCCTCTTTGAAAACTAACACTTGTTCGGCCAACCAAATACCATAGAGCCTATCCAATTCCTGAATCGCATCAGGGTCTGCATAAAATGCATTGGATAATTTTGATTTCCATTCTTCTGTATAAGGAATGGTTTTGGCCGCAAGAAATTCAAACTGCAATTTTTCCGTTTCTTTAAACCGGATCAAAGCCATATCCAGTCCATCGAGAGAAGTGCCTGACATTAATCCTAATACGTTCATTTGAAGAAGGCTAAATACTTGAGGCTAAAGACTAAAGGAAAAAGGAAAAAGGTAAAGGTAATATGGTATTCCAACCTTTAGCCTTTAGTCTTTTACCTTCAGCCCTTTCTTATGAAGGTAAGGTAATTCAAAATTTACTATGTATTTGTATTTAGGATCTAATATTTTTTATTTCCAGAAAAGGATAAAAGGAAATATTAAAAATGTAAAATTTGCAGTTGGTCTCTATAACCTTTAGTCTTTTACATTAAGCCTTTCCTTAAGTAAGCTAAAGTTGAACAGGAAAAGTAATATGTTCTTTATCACTCCTTTAGCCTTTTCCTCCCGACATCATCGAGTGATTTTTTAATAAGAGGTTTCTTCATGTCGGGATAGTCTTAAGTCTTAATATATCGCCATATCAAACAACTTCCGGTACTCCAGACTCATTGGATGTTGCGGACCTAACAAATAAAAGAAGGATCCCGGCGCGTCTGGGCAATTCATTTTGGAATGCAGGTTCTTTGTGTACAGCGTCAATGATGTCTTCTATCGCTGTGGAAATATTTTTTTGCAATATTTTAGTTTTGGCAGACGCTAAAAGCAAAGCCGCTTTATTTTTTAAACTAGAGTCGATATGCATCCAGTCTTCGATGGCTTTGGCATCCTGTTCCAATTCATCGCGTTTTGGACTTTCGGCCAGGGAGCGAATTCGATCCAAAGCGTTTTTGGAGTTAAAAATTTTATCAAGCCATTGGCGTATCGTTTCTTTGGATTGTGCACCTGTGAATTCATCGATTATTTTCCTTCATATACAAGTTTACAATGTGGAATACTTTGGATCTTAAAATAAGCTGCAATGTCCAGTTCAACTTCTGTATTGATTTTAACCAAAGCCCATTTTCCTTGATCTTCCGTTTCGTGATTCCAAGACCGGAGCCAAGTTCTTTACAGGGACCACACCAGGGAGCCCAAAATCAATCAGTACCGGTTTTTCAAAACTGAGATCGACGACATCGCGTTTAAAAATCGAAAGCTGGTTGATCCATAAGGGTTTATATTCAAAAAGAAAATGAAAATAGCTATGAATGGGTAATTTCCACTCTGCAAAAGAAACAAGCAAATTGGATTTTAGTTTTATCGAAATAAGAGCTTAAATCGTTCACGAGGAAGCTCTTATTCATATGCACCCATTTGTTAACTTTGGCCTTAAATTCAATAAGAAATGAGAATCATTTACATCATCATATTTTACTGTAGTGTTATGTCATCCTGCAAAGAAGGCTCCATGGCTGGAGGTGGCCAAAACAAAAGGCCTCTTACCATTGAAAATCTTCAGGGTTCCTGGGCCAGCAAACCCGAAGGTCCGGCGGAACTTAAATTTGAGCAGGATTCCATACATTTTCTCGATGATCAGCAATCCTTCAAATACATGATCGTAGGTGATTCTATTCAGTTTGAATTGGAGTTTGCCACATTCTGGTATAAGATAGAATTGAGGGGAAATGACCAAATGGACTTCACCACCCCCCAAATGGCATTGAAATATACACGCATAAATAATTGATAATCTGTATTTTATATTAATTCATGAGGTATTTATTTCAGGAAATAAATCTGAAATTCATAAATATCCTTAGATTTGCGGTCCCTTTAGGGTCGGGTGGCCAGTGGCTAGGCAGAGGTCTGCAAAACCTTGTACAGCGGTTCAAATCCGCTCTCGACCTCAAAACATGAATTTCCCCTTATTCTTGCGGATAAGGGGATTTTTATTTAGATTGATAATCAATTATTTATGATTCTTTTTTAAAATGTCTTTATAAGGATCAGACAAATTAAATACGAAAAAGCGTCCCCTGGAGCGTCCCCTGAGAAATATTAATTAAATTAGAGTTTGAAAGGGAAATGGATGAAACCAAGGAATCATAAATTCTATTTAAAGACTTCAGAACCCAATTCAGAAAGTTCTATCCAGTACAGGTGCAACATCAACGGGGGAGCGATTTAAGTTCGGAACAGCTCAAAGCATTTATACCGAATTGTGGGACAATAAAACAGGAAGGCCCACAACCGATAAAAAACTCATCAAGGAATTCAAAAGTCAAATTCCAGCGATTGAAACAAGGTTAACCAATACCAAAACCATTCTTGACAACATTTGCCAGGAAGTCAATTCATTTATTTCAAACTCAGAGATAAATAGGATAGAGATTGATTTCGAGGCATTGAGGACACATTTAGCCGAAACCGCATTGAGATCATCCCGGACTAAAAACACAGGCAAGGGAACCTTAAAAAATAAAGAAGCAACAAGATCCGAGAATAACTTTCAATATATTAGGCAATATACAGAACACTTTATTTGGGCAATTACAAATGGAAATAAAACCATTCAACATGGGCCGGGATATAAGAAAAGGTATTCCCACCCTACCATAAAAAACTATAAAGGGTTTTTAACCCAATGGATTGAATTTGAAAAGGTCCGGAATACACGTTTTAAGTGGGAAGATATTAGCCAAGGGCTATATGATGATTTTACTCAGTTTTTCCGGTCAAAAAACTATACCCAAGATACAACAGGGCGAATGATCAAACACTTTAAGGTTATTATTCAAGCGGCCTTAATTGACAAGCTCCATAATTGCAAAGTACACCGGGAACCTTTTTTTAAAACTTTATCCAGTAAAATAGACAATATTGCCTTGACACCTGATGAAGTTGCCAAACTTGAAAATTTGAACCTTAATAATCAACCAGGATATGAAAAGGCAAGGGATATTTTTTTAATGGGATGTTATACAGCTCTTAGGTTTAGTGATCTGAAAAGATTGAAACCTGAATACGTTCATGGGGACCAAATTGATATTCCTACTCAAAAGACTAAGAAAAGGGTAATCATTCCTATCAGTCCGAAATTGAGAAAACTTTTAAGCAAGTACAATTTCCACGCACCAAAAATTGAAGAACAAAAAGTCAATAAGTATATTAAATCCATTGCTCAAATGGCCGGAATTACAGACAGTCAACATATAATCGAAACCAGAGCCGGAGTCACAAATGAACTGCAATTTAGAAGATTTGAACTTATAACTACTCATACAGCAAGAAGAACGGCTGCAACCAATATGTATTTATCGAAAATACTCCCTAAGTTCATAATGGAGATTACAGGGCATACTGCGGAAAGTAGTTTTTAAAATATATAATTCTGCCAAAAGAGAGAATTGTTAAGGAAATGGCGGTAAATGCGTTTTTTAAATAAATTTAATGAAAATGAGGTAGTGCCTCAGTTTGAATTTATTTCATTTGCCACATGCTTGACCAATTAGAATGCCGTTATATCTTTGCGAATATGAAAAATCAAAGTTACCTAATGACTTTAATAAGTAAGCCAAAAGTATAGTGGATTTGGCTATCGGAGAAATCCAGGTAAAGGAAGATGGTAAAAATGCTGATCCTTTGGCTTAAGGAAGCTGGGAGGGCTTAAAGGAGGAAAATTCAAAGCCCAACTCGCTTTCAGTTAAAAAGCGGCTGAAACGAAGTTGAAGAAAAAGGGGCTGGTTAATGCTCAGTTGGAGTGAATTGTGTGGAAAGGATCATAAAATAGCACATGGAATACGCCTTTTTCTCCAACAAAAAATGTATAACTGGACGCTTAGTTTTCTCACCATTAATTCTTTTATTTTCTGATAAATGGAAATGGCCAAACTCGGGAATCTGCTCATCAACTAAATATTTTCCGCCTATTAATTGTTTTATTAAGTTCAACAAATTTTTGTTGTGCTTAGAAATTCTAAATTTATATTTGCCGTCTTCATTTAAATCGCCAATGGTATGAATGAGACAACTCTCTGACAATTTGGAAATACTTATTATACTCTAATGTATTAAATTCAGGATGATTAAAGCAATAATCTCTAATATACTTTATATTTAAGTATTTATATGAAAATACAGGATAGAAACTTTCAGGCCTTTTGTGGTATGTTTGATTCCCCAATTGAAAACTAATGTCGTTTAAATCTTCATCAGGTATTTGATATCTGGGAGACATTTATGAATTTGATTTTCCATTTAGCAATGACTTATAATAGTTTTTCATTGTATCTAAATTAATTGGTATTTTACATATCTCAAAAGGCTGACAACTCTGTCTTGCTTCATTCCACGGCAGTTCTGAATGAGTAAGGAAAACTAAATAACCAGAAGAGTGTGCTCCATATTTTTTTAAGTATCGAATGCAATAACTCCAACTGATCATCATTTAATTGAAGATTACTTGTCCTGCTTTTGTACTCATTTTCAAGATCATAAGTCGAATTAAAAACAATGTGCTCATGTCTCTGATAATTTATTTTGTACTCGTCCCAAATAATCCTATACACTGGACCGTTCGACCAAGCCTCAGGAGCATCATGAAATAACGAGTGGTCTAAAATGCCAAATTCCATGCTTGTGAATAATATAAAATTTTCTGTAGTTTGAGGGGCGAAATACTTAGCCCATTATAGTTGAAGTGATGCACCAACCAGTCTGCAAATAATTTTATATTTATATAATTCAATTCCATGATTAAATTCAGTAAACGTCTTATTCAACAATAAAGTTAAAAACTATTTTCAAATATTTATTAAAATTTTGTTACTTTTGCGTCCCAAAAAATTTCAACCTAAGTAATTCGTTGTTTCACAATTTGATACATATTATAATTAGCATAATATGATTTTCAAATTTGCGTATTACATAGCATAATATGGATTAATCCAGATTCAAAGCTGGTTATTTCCTGGCTTGTGGGCGTAGGGATTTAGATACCGCTAAAACTTTTATGGAAGACTTAGCCGGAAGGTTGAAAAGTAAGGTACAATTAAACACCTATGGATTAAAGTCCTACTTAGAAGCCGTTGACTCCGCATTCGATGGAAACAGCTTTTAGGCTGGATGATGTGGTCTTTTGGTGACTACTGGTTTTTGTGATGTTTTAATTTTTCGAACCGTTTCATTGTTTTGTTCACTAACCGGAACATGTTCAAAAATAGCATCAATTTTTTTAGATATGTCTTTTAGGCTGCCATCTATTTTATCTAACCTTTTCTCCAAAGAATCGAATCTTTGCTCCATGTCATCCAGACTTTCAAGAATCAATTTTGAATCGTCCATTTAGTACACAATTTTAAATTTTAACCATTACTATGAGACTAATAGCAAAAACCAAACCACATTTAGTAGGTTTAAAATCGTGTAAACACAGGTGATTAAAAATAAGATTCTGCTTCGTCTCTTTTATTCCTTTTTCAAAGAAGAACTCAAAACTAAATAGTTTTTCATTATTTTTCCTATATTTTTGCTTTTTTATAAAAATACTGCTATTTTGTCATAAAAACCAGACAAAAAATAGACTAATCCAACATGCTAACGAAAAATGTCTAATTTTCTTATTAATCACAAACAATCTAATTTATGGACCAAGGCGACAGAATTATGCTCGAATTGACCATTGCCACACGAAGGGGTGGAATAAAAGAAAGGGTATTTGGCTTTTTTGTTTCAACTAATCCAGTATCGGAAACTAATCCTACAATAGACAGCATAACTATTGATAGGGTTTTAAATGTTGCTGAATATATTAGAAATGGAGCCACACCCATAACACATAGACAAACATTTTCCAGGAAAAATTACTCTGCTTTTGGTCAAAGTGTCTGGTAATCTTTTTACAAACTCTGACACTAACGAAAATGGCTAAACGATGGGTAACGGTAAAATTTGAAAATGTTCCATTTAGTGATTTAATTGAAATGGAATTTTTCAAAAAATTAGGATGGCATGATAAGGCAGAATTTATAACTTGGTATCTTAAAATTACAAAAGTTCCTTGGAGAACAGAAGATTTGGCTCTTTTGAAGAAAATAGAAGATGAGGTTAAACACGTTTATGAAATTTTTGAATGGAGGCAAGATTGTATAAAAAAGTTAAACACACTTCGAACTAAATTAGACAAAATCAATTATTTAAATGATGAATTAGCCAATCTGTTACTATTCGAATCTTGCCTGGATTTAATTCAATACCCAGGTAATTTATTACCATCTGAAAAAATTCCATTCCTTGAAAAATTAATAAAAATCACTCAGCTAAAATCTGATGATGAGTTCGAATTACCGGTAGTATTGACAGATATAAATAGTTCAATTCCCACATCATTATTGGTACTGAAAGAATTAGGCATCTTTGATTTGTTAAAGGGAAAGAATCAAGGAAAATAATGGAACTGATGTAGATCTTGAGAAACTTATAGCATATATTATTAAACACCCTAATCCTGATTCAGTTGGAAGATATTTTCCTGCAATGGATATAGGAACGAAGGCTAAAAATAGTCCCTATACCAAAAATGCTATTAAAAATATGCAAGACATTTTTCAAAAGTGCAACATAACCGTGAAGGGAAATTATGTTAAGAAAAGGATAAAACAATAATTAGTTTAATAAAATAGGGAAATCCCCCACTAATTCCCCCCCACGATAAAACAAATTTCTTTTGTGCTAAAATTATTCAATGGCACAAGTAATTGTTTTAACACCGGACCAGCTCCAATCATTTGTGGACAGTGTGGCCCAAAGGGTAGAGTCCCTTATAAAGGATTCCCAGAAAAAACAGATCACTTCAAAGGAATGGCTAACAGCCAGGGAGGTATCCGAGCTCTTAAAAATAAGTCATACTACCATACATGACTGGTCTAAAAAAGGAATCCTGAAAAAACACAGGATTGGGGACCGGATAAGATTTCGCCATGATGAGGTATTGGATTCATTACTAAAAATTGAATCAAAGCATGGAAGATCTTAAGAAATTCTGAAACAGCCTTCCCCAATAATCCAGAAATACAAAGAAAATCCAGACCGTCCAGGAACTTATGATCTGGTAAATAATTTGGATGTACTAAAAATTAAATACTTCATTTTATCAAATCCAAGAATTGAACGATTTAAACGTCAAGGCGCAACAGTAATGTGCGAGGCATGGGATCCAAGGGGAAAAGACATTATTTACAGGATTAAGGTGACTAATAGGCTCCGAAAATGTATTATACGGGGATCATAAAAGTAATGGAAGAAAAAAGTCATTCTTTTGTCTGGTCCAGGCAGCCAATACCTACGAAATGGATTATTTCATGGGTTTTTGCCCCCGGACCAACAAAGACCAAACCAGATTTTTATCCTTGCATTTCAGAAGTCAGTTAATTCAGAAAGGATGATTGATTTTATCAAGTTAAACATAACATATTTAGGTCTTGAACATTTAGAACAATGTGGATTGGTATTCTCAAAACCTGGTATGTTGAATAACGAAACCGGGGAATTTGTTCCAGACAAAAGAATTAAGGCCGAATACATAGCAAGGTATAAAAACTTACTTTTTGACATTTATAAAGGGGGCAAAATTTATCTATCTGGCTCTATTCATATATACTTTAATGATGGAAAACATAATTATAACAATTTCAACTTTGCCGACCTACTTGAGGCAATACAGGACATTTGCCAAAGATTCGGAATTGATCCAAAACGGACTAAAATCCATCATTTGGAATTTGGAATTAACCTTTATGACTTTCTTTTTTCAGCCACCCAGATTGTAAATAACCTAATGATCCATTCTGGCAAGGGCAATCCCCCAGAACACTTTAAATACATAGCACAAAAGACCCCAGCGAATTTAAATGTATTGTCCGTGATTGGTACACTTTTAAAATCTATGACAAGGGTAAACACTACCAAAGGGATGAGGATATATTCCGTTTGGAATGTAAGGCAACCAAAATGCATCGACTTAATGACATGGGAATTTTCAACTCTTGCCGACTTAACCAGACCTGGAAACAATGGACAAACTCTAGAGATGCTCTCATTCCTTTGGAGTGGTGTTATAATAAATGACTGGACTATCCGGGAGGAAAATTTAACTCAGGATCTCTATTTTCAATTGAAGGATTGGAGAAATCCGACATATTGGACCAACCTAAAAATTGAATGTAAGGAAAGAAACCGGAACAAGTTCAATAATGAATTGAATAAATATCTTAAAACAGTGCAAGAACACAGCGAAAATGTCCATAAGATAATTAATGATTCATTGGTTTTGAATTGGTGCAAGAACACCATAATAACATCCAATGCCAAATTAGACCAGAAAGTGCAAATACACCCCTAATAATGGATGCCCTTGCACATACCTCAATAAGAAAATGCAGAATAACCGGAATAGATATTTCAAACCAGAAAGTAGGCAGCCAATATCTAAGAGAATCAACCCTTGCAAAAATTTACTTTGGGGCTCCGGATTTATATCAACGTCTTAAATCAGAATTTGGGCCAAAGAAAAAACAAATTTTAACACTTAAAGCAGAATTTGAGGCCATTGCCAAAAACATAAGGAACCGGGATAGTAATCCCAGAAAGAGGGAAAGAGATATGGTCAAGAAATACTACAATAGCCTATTCCCATTTGTGCCAAGGATTGCCCTTTTTGGACGGAGTTAATATTAGTCAAAAATATATATGAATTAGAATTCCCTTTCAAGTCACAAATTGTTAAGTTTGAAGCATTAAAGTTAATATTCAAATTCTGATAATTATGTATCTAATGTATGTTGATGAAAGCGGAGATTGCGGGACAGTTAATTCTCCATCAAAATATTTTGTTTTATCTGCTTTAGTTATTCACGAGTTTGCATGGCAACAATTTATTGAAGATTTAATTAGTTTTCGAAGATCACTCAAAGCAAATTATAATTTAAAAATGAGTGAAGAAATTCATGCTGGTGAATTTTTAAGTAAAAGAGCTAAAATAGTTATACGCATATAAGTAGAAATAATAAACTAATGATTTTAAAACACTGCCTATTATGGTTGAATAGTAGGACGGACATAAGTATTATTTCTGTAAGAAATAAGAAAGTTGTCGGAAAAAGATATTTTTGATGATTCTTGGAAAACTATAATTCAAAGATTTGAAAATACATTAATAAATAATAATTTTCCTTTGCAAAATGGCATTAATAAAGGTTTAATCATCACAGATGCTACCGACGGAAATAAACTTAATCAGTTGTTGCGTAAAATGCGAAGATTCAATGCTATCCCTAATTTGAGGAACGTTTATGCAAATGGATATAGGAATATAACATTAAGGGCAATTGTAGAGGATCATAATTCAAGAAACTCAGCTAATTCATATATAATTCAATT
>JADJYQ010000009.1 GCA_016719615.1 Saprospiraceae bacterium | reverse complement strand
CTTCTTCTTGTCCGATGATATAGAGATCAAGATAATCTTTAATAAATCTTGTGAAAACCAAAAAATAACTGGAATTTTGATGTGGATTTGTTATTTCCATTCTCATCGACTGAATCTTCTATAATCCACAGTAAGCCTGGGTTACACATTCACTGCAAATAGATGCGAGATCTCCCTGAATCATCAGGCCAACTTTAGACTGAGATTTCCCACAAAAGATACAAAGTTGTTCAAAAACGTCGTTCCCCTTTTTTCTTAGCCATTTTAATGTGCTTTTGCGCGAACCAATACTTCATCCACCAAGCCATAAGCTTTGTCTTCTGCTGACATCCAATTGTCCTGGTCACAATCTGCTTCGATTCTGGCATGATCCTGTCCGGTGTGCTGCGCTAAAACATCATACAATTCGCTCTTCATGGCTTTGATCAATTTATAAGAAATCACCATATCGCTGAATTGTCCTTGCATACCGCCGGATGGCTGATGGATCATGACGCGGCTATACTTCAAACATGTTCTCTTTCCCTTTGTGCCTGCACTCCAGCAACACGGCTCCATAGATGCTGCGAGTCCGGTACAAATTGTGGCTACATCCGGATTCACATATTGCATGGTATCATAAATTCCAAGTCCGTCGATGACAGAACCGCCGGGGCTGTTGATGTACATTTGAATATCTTTTTGGATCACGAATCCAGAAATAATAATTGCCTGAATTACATTCGCGACATAGTCGTTGATAAGGTTACCCATGAGAAGATGATGCGGTCCATCATCAAACGACCTAGATCATCCATACCCACGACGATTCGTTTGTCTTTCTTCTATGACAGTGGTGTAAACCCTTTAATGGTGGATATCGTCGATTCCGTGTGTTTATCGAGATGCATGGAAGACATACTTAATCATAGTGTTTTTGACGTATTTCTTAAATTCATCTTGTGAAAACATATTGCTTATTTTTTTTTTTGATTAATGTTGATGGCTATTTAAATGTACGATTTTTTTCGCGAAAGGATTCTAAACTAATTTTCTCGATAGTCGGATTTACATGATTTCGAATCCATTTCATTACTTTTTATTTTGTACAGAGGTATAATATTTCATTGCCTTTTCCTTTTTTTTTTTTTTTTTTTTTTTGGTTGTCAATGATTCTTTTTACAAATCGACTTTCATTCTTTCTGAAAGTTGATGAATAGGAGTAGTACTGCGCATTTCCTCCATGACTACATCGACGACGTCATTGTAAATTGATTTCCAGTTTTGTTCGACAGTAATGGCATCTCGAATCGGTTTCCAACATGTGTTCTCTCTGTGGTAAGTAATCATGTTCCAGATCGTGTTTTCTGGTTTGCCTTTTCCATTCTTCGAAAGCCAATTGGAGAGCTGTTTCCAGAAATGCATCGGGCAAGTTCAATCCGGTTATTCTACGATTTCTTTTACGAGTTCGAGCTCCAGATATTTATCGCTTTCGCTGTCAAAATATTTTCGACATCTGCACGAAACGATCTCTCCCAAGGCTTGTTCGTCTCTGATATCAGTGGTATCGTCAAATGCTTTAATATAGAGTTCTTCATTGAGTTCAGCAGGATGTTTGCGACTGATTTCAAAATACTGCCCTGGAAATGATTAGAAACGACAATTTCCTGATCCTGGTCTTCCGGTATTTTTAAAAATATTTTCGGATGTCCTTTTCGAAGGTTTTTTCAACTTCCTGAATATTGAAATGAAAACTATGGCCCAATTCTTTATCTATGATGTGATTGTAAAGCTTTCTTCTAAAGTATCATCTACCATTATCATAAATCTGCTGGACCAACCATATTCTTTAATCATCCCATGCTCCAGTTCCACGGCATCAAGGGTGACCAAATCACCTTTTTCAACTTTTCCTTCTACGATTTTAGAGTCTGCATATTGCATTCTAAAATGTTCAACTTCCTCGTCGATTCTCTTTTCATCAATATCGATCTGATCTTAATGGCTTTTAGTTGATTTATAAATTGAGCGGTTTCGACTTTTGGTGCCAAGCCAACTTCATAAGTGAACTGATAATGCTCTTGATCGTCGGTCACTTTTTTTTCCGGAACTTCGAGCAGATCTCCCATAAAATGAACTTCATTTTTCTTTGATAATCTTCAATGGATTTATTGATCAACTTTTGGAGTTGTTCAGCCTTTATATCCTCCGAATAGAGTTTTCGGATCATGCCTTCAGGTGCTGCGCCTTGACGGAAGCCTTTGATGTGGGCATTTTTTCTCAATGTTTTGAGTTTTCTTCCACAATGGGTTTGTAGTCAGACGGTTCGACAGTAATAATCAAATGATGGTGCTGCTGACCGATGGGTTCTAATTGTATTTGCATAGATGAATGATAATCGTTGATAATGGAAAGAACAAGCTCGAGGGCTTAAAGTTGAATTTTGATTTAGCCTTTAAAAAGTGCGGGCGGAGGAGTCGAACCCACACACCTCTCGCACCAGATCCTAAGTCTGGCGTGTCTGCCAGTTTCACCACGCCCGCAAAAGAGGGGCAAAGTTAAACAATCGGAGGATATCTTGAAATCAAGTGCTTAAATATACATATATAATTATTTTATAATGTATTTATAATTATAGATAAAGCAGATAGGACTATGTCTCCGATTGCAAAATTTTGCAATGAACCATATTTTTACTTAAATTTGTCTTCTAATTCTATGCAATCCACTGCTCCCATGAAGGAGGTCCTCCCTGCTCAGCAGGAAATAGACCAGCGACAAATTCGTGCCGCCTATAGGCGATTGCTACGCGCATTGGGCAAACATCCTCTTGCAGATGAGGATCGCCAGGACATCCGTAAAGCTTTCGAATTTGCGCTGGAAGCCCATGGTAGCCAACGTCGTAAAATCGGAGAACCCTATCACACATCCACTCCAGTGGCCCGCATTTGTTACGAAGAAATGGGTCTGGGTCCTACCGCTGTCATTGGCGCTTTGTTACGATACGGTGGAGGATACGCCTATCGAACTCAAAGACGTTCAGAAAAATTTGGTGCTAAAATTGCCAAAATCGTAGATGGGCCAACCAAACTTGATGGACTTTATAATGTCGAAAGTCCGCAAGCCGAAAATTTTAAAAGTATTGTCCACTTTGCTTGATGATGTAAGGTCATCTTGATCAAAATGGCCGACAGACTTCACAATTTGCGTACGATAGACATTATGTCGCGCACCAAGCAAACTTAAAATTGCTGCAGAGACAAGTTATATCTATGCACCTCTTGCGCATCGATTGGGATTATACAATATCAAATCGGAGTTTATGGATCTGTGTCTCAAAATAACAGAACCCGAATTGTACGGGCAGATCATCGAAAAACTCAAACAAACACAAAAGGATCGCAACAAATTCATCAATGATTTTATTCGTCCGCTCAGAAACGAATTGGATCAATTGCTTATTCCATATAAAATTTACGGTAGGCCCAAAGCGATTTCTTCGATTGCCAACAAATTGAAAACTAAAAAAGTTGCATTCGAAGAAATTTACGATTTGTTTGCGGTGCGCATCGTTTTGGAAGTTCCGCCAGAAAAAGAAAAATCTGCATGTTGGTTGGTCTATTCAATCGTTACGGATGTTCATCGGCCAATTCCTGAAAGATTAAAGGATTGGATCACACTCCAAAATCAAACGGATACGAATCCTTACACACTACGGTGATTGGTCCCGGTGGCAGATATGTCGAAGTGCAGATCCGTTCGCGCAGAATGGATGAAATCGCAGAAAAGGGATTTGCAGCCCATTGGAAATACAAAGAAGTAGGTAGTATGCAAAATGTGTACGATCACTGGTTCGATAGTATTCGCGATGTTCTCGAGACGCCACACAACGATGCAATTGAATTTTTGAATGATTTTAAATCCAATCTTTATGGCGAAGAAGTATATATCTATACTCCAAAAGGAGAAATGCGGGTTTTGCCAAAAGGAGCAACCGTTTTGGATTTTGCATTTAGCATTCACACCGATGTCGGAAGTCACGCCACCGGCTTTAAAGTCAATAATAAATTAGTCCCAATGGGGCAAGCTCTGGAAAGTGGTGATCAGGTACAAGTCATTGTCAACAAGAATCAGAAACCAACAGAAGATTGGCTGAAATTGTCGTCACAGGCAAAGCCAGATCTCGCATCCGTGCGGCGCTCAAAGAGGATCAGAAAAAATTGGCAGATAGCGGTAAAGAAATTCTGGATCGCAAATTAAAAAAATAAACTGGACACAGAAGATAATATCGATGTACTGGTCAAAGTTTTAGGATTTAAATCGCGTCTTGATTTGTATCAGGCTGTTGGTGAAGAAAAACTGGACGGCACCGACAGTTTGAAAATATTTGATATCGAAAAAGGTAAACTCACTGAGCGCAAATCAGAACTGATCGAAGCGAAAGAATTCCAGCAACGATCTTTGTTTCCCGAAAGTACTATAACAGAAGGTATCCTTATCAATGGTGAACCCGGTAGACAATACCATTACAGTCTTGCACATTGTTGCAACCCACTGCATGGGGATGAGATTTTTGCATATGTGACGGCCAGCAGTGGTGTAAGAATTCATCGCGCCAACTGTCCCAATGCTGAGCATATGATGGTCAATCATGGCTATCGCATTTTAAAAAGCTGAATGGTCAGATATGACTTCTGATACCTTCAACGCCATCTTAAATGTACAAGGAATTGACGACGGACCCGGTGTCATCGAGAGACTTACACATCATATTTCTACCAAACTTGGAGTAAATATTACATCCTTCAGTATTCAAGGTCATCAGGGCACCTTTGAAGGAAAGATTGGACTCATTGTAAATAACAAAGCCCACCTTAACCTTATCATTAAAGCATTGGAGCAACTGCCCGGCATCAGCACGGTGCAACGCATCGATGCCCAGAAAGAATCGTAGGAAGTTATTAGTTGTTATTCCGACATGAAGATGCTTCAAATTAACAAGAACCTGCTGATGTCGGGAGTTAGTTGTTAGATGTTAATTTTCGTCTCTATTTGTGGATGTCTCTTATCCATTAATGCTTTATAATGTAGGTAGTTTGTTTAGGTGACATAAAAGATATATATTTTTCGTTTAACTAACGAACGTTAATTCATTGAAAAATCCCTAAAAGTAATTCTCCAAAATCCATCATCTGCGATCCATCATCCATCAACTATCAACCATCATCCATCAACCATCAACTATCAACCATCAACCATCATCCAACAACTACCACCCCATCCACCAAATTCTATATTCTATTGTGTTTTTGGTCGTATTATTGCATTGAAATATGAATTTACTTATTCCGGATCGGCGACCACTTGTTAACTGGATTTTGGTTTGTAGTTTGCTTATATTCATTTGGGCAAGTTCAGGCATGGACAGACTGTTCAGTCAGAACGAGCTTGACTTTAATTTTGAATTCTTAGGAGACGATTGCGGCATTTCTAATCGATCTATAAATGGCTTCCAGCAAGACAAGTATGGATTTTTATGGATTGGAACAGGGGATGGTCTGAATCGCTTTGATGGAAAAAGTTTTAAAATATTTAGAAATATCGAGGGTGATTCTACATCTCTTATTGATGACTTTAACCAATTTTTGGCAATAGATCCTAAGGGAGATTTGTGGGTGAGCTACAGAGGCAAAGGGATTAGTAAGTTTGATAACAATTGTCAGTGTTTTATAAATAACTACAATATCGCAAAGGAATACCCTGATTTATTTAATTACGGCTTTTCCATTTTGCGAATTGAGGCAGACAGCACTTTATGGATTGGTGGAAATTCAAATGGTTTGAATTTATTGAACCTCAAGACCCAAAAAATAAAACATTGGGATTTACCGGACCTGGAAAAAAGATTTTCAGGAATTGAGAAACAAGCCACCAATTCAATTTATCAAATATATACTAAGGATGGTAATTTATATTGGTTGATCACTGGCGCCGGCTTATACACCTTTGATAAGAGAACAGAAAAATTTGAACATTGGTCACAGGATTTGATAGATCCTTCAAAAAATAGACATGATTTTCTAGTTAAGATGGAATTGGAAGGCGATCATGGTTTTTGGCTCGCATCCAATGGTGGTCGCTTGTTCTATTTTGATTTGATGACCAGAAATTTTCTACTTCCGGGATCCGGTGACTGTAAATCGAAAGGAGATCGATTATGCCATTTATTTTATTCAAAGAAAAAGCGAAAATGAATTATGGGTCATAATTGCTTCGCGCGGTATCGGTGTTTTTAATACTAAAGAAAAAAATTCTACTTTCCGGATGAATCCTATTCTAGTCGATTGTTATTTCAATTAAATTCTACTTATTTATTATACACATTACCCAATGGAGTCGTATATGGTGCAGCGCTGGAAGGATTAATTAAATTGAACCCGCATGCAAAAATATTTAATTTTAATGAATTAAAAATTGAAAATAGCCAATATTCCAATCAATTCCATTTTTCAAAAATATTTGAAGATACAAGTCATCACTCCATTTATTTTGCGACATTATTTGGAAATGGTTTTAATGTAATGAATAAAAAAACCGGCGAAATTGATAATTATCCGGTGGACTATAGCCGCGTGCCAAAAGAAAAATTCATGAAAGTTTTTGATGCTACTCAGGACGATGAAGGAAATATTTGGGTTGTTGGAAATACAGATGTATATGAATTTAAGGGGCTTAAAAAGCAACTTATAAAACTGGTAGATCCTTTTCAAAAGGAAGAGCAAGATAGTAATTATATTGTTAGCCGGATTATTAAGGACAAGGATGGTACGTTATGGATCCTGACAAACAAAGGTGGATTGCATACATTTGATCCTTTGAAAAAGAAAATATCGCCAAGATTAAACAATAGTCTGAATAAATATAAATTGCCAACCTACATTTTAAAAATGGAGTGTAGTCCAAAGGGTCAAATTTGGCTGGGAAGCAAAACGGATATCGTTTATTTTGACAAAGAAAATTTGCACACTGTTTATATCGACAATGAAGTATATCATGAGAAGATCAAAGATGGATTTTCCACCATGTCTTTAGATACTTCGGTAATGCTTGGGTAAGTGTTTATTCCGGCGGATTGTTGCATCTTGAATATGATCAAAGAAGTTTTAAAGCAGAGGTTCTTGATAAATCAAAGGGTTTACCTAACGATCGAGTGTATCAATTATGTGTTGATCATCTTGGCTATTTGTGGATTTCAACAATCAAAGGGGTTTATTCTTATAATCCACAAACGAATTATTTCAGGCATTTTGACAAAAATGATGGTATGGATCCCAATTCTATATCTATTCGTTTTTTTCAGGACCGCCAAAATAAATTGCTTCTTGCTGTGCCGGGAAAATATTCTAAAGTAAATTTTGATGCACTGACGCGAAATTATTCCCAACCTTTGGTATATATTGAGAAATTCAATGCTCAGAATAAAGAAAGAATAGTACCATTTACAGATCAATTGAGTTTTAAACTTGCGCCTTCTGAAAATTATTTTTCGATTGAATTTTCTTGTATTGATTTCGAAAATCAATCCAATCATCGATTTTCATACATGTTGGAAGGTTGGGATAAAGAATGGATAGATTGCGGCATCAGGCGTTATGCCAGTTATAGTAATTTAAATGGTGGCCAGTATATTTTTAAAGTTAGAGTAGCGGCAGATGATGGGCAATGGAGTGATCCTATTCAGGTTCCGGTTTATATTGATTCGCCGTTTTATAAAAAAACCTGGTTCATTATCATCACTGCATTGTTTTTTAGTTTTATGATTTATGCTTTATATTTATTTCGCATTCGACAAATTGAAGCCACCGAGCGCATAAAAACTGAATTTAACAGACAACTAACGGAATCGCGCATAGAGGCGCTCAGGGCACAAATGAACCCCCACTTTATTTTTTAATTGTCTGAACTCCATTAATCGCTATATTATCAAAAGCGATGTGAAGACGTCCTCGCTATATCTCACCAGATTTGCAAAATTAATGCGTCTCATACTGGATAATTCTGAACAAAAGCAAGTGGTATTATCCAACGAATTGGAAGCACTTCGATTATATATTGAAATGGAAGCACTGAGATTTGACCATAAATTCAGTTATGAGATTTATATTGACAAAATTTAGATACTGACCAGCTTGAAATTCCACCTTTGATCATTCAGCCTTTTGTAGAAAATGCAATTTGGCACGGTTTGCTCCCAAAAGAATCAAATGGACATTTATCCATAAGCCTTTCTTCACAAGGTGATAGTCTGGAAATAATAATAGCTGATAATGGAATAGGAAGGGCAAAAGCGGATTCTTATAAAAGTACAAGTTCTCCAACGAGGAAATCCATGGGAATGAAGCTTACCGAGGAAAGGCTTAAATTAGCTGCCGAGAATTTAGAAAAAGCAGGATCTCAGAAAATTATAGATTTGTTTGACGAACAGGGAAATCCTTCTGGAACAAAAGTAGTATTAACGATACCAATATAGAATCATGATTCAGGCGCTTATTATTGATGATGAAAGGAATTGCATTGAAATGCTTGAATGGCTTTTACAAACCTACTGTCCCGACGTAGCTATTCTTGCAACTTGTAACTCAGGCGAATCTGGAATTGAAGCGATAAGCAGGTTGCGTCCCCAATTGGTGTTTCTGGATATCGAAATGCCTAAAATGAACGGATTTGATGTGCTTGAACATTTAAAGGAAATTTCTTTTGAAGTTGTGTTTACCACAGCTTACGACAATTTTGCAGTGCGGGCTTTTAAATATGCGGCTTTAAATTATTTACTCAAGCCTATAGATCCTGAAGACTTGCAGGCGACGATCAAGCGACTTCAGGAAAAACTTACGATGCCCTCCAAAGAACAAATGGATCTGTTATTTCAGAATTTGTTAAATCCCAAAACACAAGTGGAGCGGATTGCCTTATCAACTGATGACGGCCTGGTTTTTGTCCAAACTTCACAAATTACCTATTGCAAGGCAGAAAGCAATTATACATACGTAGCGATGTCTGATGGCAAGAAAATACTCGTTGCTAAAACCCTTAAAGAAATAGACGAGACATTGTCCGGTAAGGATTTTTTCAGAGTGCACAACTCGTATTTGGTGAATGTAAATCACATTTTGAAGTTTGTAAGGGGTGATGGGGGGTATATTGTGATGCCCGATAAAACCGAGATCATCATTTCAAGGAGTAAAAAGGACGAATTTTTTCGACTTTTTGCCAAATTTTAAGTTTCGCACAGCCTTCCACTAAGGAATCCTGTAAACTACTCATAATTTAAGCCATTCACTAATTGATAAGCCGGAAGGCTTGAGGCACCACCTACCTTTGACTTATGAATTGCAGATATCATATCAAAAGAATAAAGGAGATACTCGGAATTAACCGGTATGACCTGTTTTTTCTGGTCACAGTAGTGTTTATTTTGTTTTTGATCCTTTATTTATTTAAATGAAGGTGTGGACCTTTGCTTGGGACCGGAAGCAGCTTGCCATTTATCCACTTTTATGTGATGCAAAAGTTCTTTAATGCTTTCGAATTTTGTGACGAAATAATTAAATCTAAACTTATAAAAAATGATCTTACAATCAAACAATCAAACTCAGAATTTAAATTCACTTTTACAACTCATGGGCAAACCTGAACCCCGCGTATCCAGCCAAAAAACAAACCAATTGTCGTTTCGCGAGGAAGCATGCGAGCACGTCCAATATCAAGTTTCCAATAACTGTGCTTTCATCACTTTAAACAGAGCTGAAAAAATGAATAGTTTGCACAGAGGGATGTTGGTTCAAATTTCCGCCTACCTCGATCAAGCTGAATTGGATCAGGAGGTAAGGATCATTGTGATCAAAGGAAATCAGAAAGCTTTTTGTACAGGACAGGATCTTGGAGAATTACTTGATGAAAATCCACCAACTGTTGAGGAGTTATTAAAGAATTACCACGATCCGATCGTACTAAAGATCAGTAAATCCTCAAAACCTGTAATAGCCGCTGTCAACGGAGTAGCTGCAGGTGCCGGAGCCGTTTTTGCAATGGCATGTGATATTGTTGTAGCCAGTGATAAAGCCAGTTTTATTTTTGGTTTTTCTCAAATAGGATTGACATCCGGAAGTGGGGGAAGTTATTTTTTAACGAGAAAAGTCGGAGCTCAAAAAGCAGCAGCATTATTAATGTTAGGTGAAAAAATGAATGCACAAGAAGCAGAGAGAATTGGTATGATATATAAAGTGATCCCCCAGGATACATTTGAAGCAGAACTTGGAGTGATGGTCGCTAAAATGGCGCAATTGCCGGCACTGAGTCTACAACTTACCAAACAACTAATTTCTCATTCATCTCATAACGATTTGGATGCACAAATTCTTTTAGAAAGAGAAGCAAAATGTCGTGCAGGAAATAGCCCAGATTTTGCAGAAGGAGTCAACGCTTTTATTTCGAAACGAAAGCCCGTATTTAATCAGAATAATGGAATCCCTCGTCCTGCGGATTGCATTACAAGAATAAATATTAATACTAATAAGGAATTCCTTAGTAAGCAATCATGTATCACTGGATAAATTCTTATTAATAAGTCAAATTTTATGGTGTCCATTCAATCAACAAATATTTATCCGCAACTTGAAGAGCTCTTCTCTGGATTCCTTATCAATAATGGGGATTCTAATAAAAAAGAGTTGGAAAAATTGTTTGCCTTTTGTACGGAAGGAATGGAGCGGAGTTCTGAAAAATTGCTTTCCACTATAATCATTAAAGCGCTCAATAAGCGAATATGTTCAAATGTAATAGACGAAAATATCTACGAAAAATGCTATGAGATCCCCAGATTCAGTTATTTAATATACTTATTGAGAAATTCCCATTTGTTAAATACAGTCAGCAAATTACCAACACAGCCATTGCTAATTTAATTCAGAATGAAAGGGAAGCAACTATTATAGATATAGGGATAGGTCAAGGGACTCAGATTCTGAATATTCTTGATTTATTGAAGCATTCTGAAAAACTTGAAAAATTGGTTGTCGTGGGCATTGAGCCTTTTTCTAATGCATTGGCAACAGCGCAAGAGCGCATCATGTCGTTTAGCACTGCACTCTCTTTTGAAGTTGAATTTATAGCAAGACAAGAATACATTGAACAAATGGATTTTACGTCACTTTCCAAATTGCCGGGTAAAATTGTTGTCAATGCATCTTTGGCCTTACATCACATTCAGTCTGAAGAACAAAGGCTAAAAACGATTGAGAGCGTCAAGAGCTTAAATCCGGCAGCATTTGTTTTGATCGAACCCAATGTCAACCATTTTGAACCAGATCTGATGAAACGACTCAAACAATGTTTTCATCATTTCTACAGCATTTTTAAAGTGATTGATAATTTGGAAATAGAGGAAACAGATAAAAATGCACTCAAATTATTCTTTGGCAGAGAAATCGAAGATATTTTGGGAAAACAGGAAGCTGATCGATACGAAAAGCATGAGAAAGCTACACAGTGGATCGATCGCCTGGTAAAAAGCCAGTTTAATATACCTAAGGATGTTTTAAAACTTCCATTGGAATCGCATTTGGGTGTAAAAATGAAGTACCACCAGGAAGGCTTTTTTGGATTTACCTATGAAGAGGAAACGGTCTTAGCAGTCATTTATGCAAACTAAAATTGGATCTGTAATGAAATCATTTTTTAACGACTATTTATTAGCAGCAAAACAAAGAATTTCTGATGTGAATCAAAAATATAAATTGCTTCTTGATAAAAATGAACAAACTATAGATATCGATTTGCAATGGAAGGAAATGGTTTTGGATGAACTCAGGGCTGCTCATTGGAACAGGTATCCGGACGCTGATCATAGCGATATCGAATCAAAAATTGCAGATTATTGCGGCCTTAAACGTGAGAATATTGTCCTAAGTCCGGGATCTGCATCTATCATCACGACTTTACTGAACTACTTTGCATTGAATCGTAAAAGTATTTTTATCACCCAACCATCCTATTCCTTGTTTGATTATCATTGTAAGACTTACAACATTCAATATCAACCATGGTTTCTAACAGATAAATTAGAGTATGCTTATGACAGGCTACCTGAGCTTGGAAAAAATTCAGTATTGATTATTACGTCTCCAAATAACCCAGTTGGAAATTCATTTGATATTAATTACCTTGAATTTCTATTGAATTTGTATCCAGAATCCATGATCATTGTTGATGCTGTTTATTGTGAATTTGGAAATGTGGATTATACACCGCTAGTCATGAAATATAAAAATCTGATTGTTCTAAGGTCATTTTCAAAGGCATTTCCGGTAGCTGGTTTGCGTTTGGGGTATTTATGTGCAGCACCGGAAACTACTGCAGCTCTTAAAAAATTATTTCTCCAATTTTCCATTAGCTATTTCTCGCTGATTTTTGCAAGGAAAATGTTATTTACTCCTGAGTTTATGGAGTTGTCTGCCAAAAGAGTCAAAGCGATCATCAAAGAAAGAAACTTGATGTATGAAATGCTCCAATCTGATGAATTTAAAAATGTACTTTATGCTTATCCATCTCAGGGCAACTTTTTGCTGATCAAAGTCTATAATGAAGATTTGTTCTCAAAACTTGCTGAGAGTCTGGCCTCAAACGGGATTAAAGTATTAAATGCAAACAACTTTTCGATGTTGGAAAATACTTTCAGAGTTTCTATAGGCACTCCTAAAGAAAATCAAATGTTTTTAGAAATTCTGAAAAACATCATTGATAACATAATCCAATCCAAAAGTATTCAAGCTCAGCTCTTGACTGTTAATTGATGCTGAAGCACAATAGGAAGAATCATATGCTGAGTATTTAGGGAAAATTGAGGATTATGGAGAAATAAACCCTATTATACATACTCTTCCTGGGGGTTAAGACTTGTCCTCCGCAGGAGGCAAACTCAGTTTTCCAAACGGATTCTAAATCAATTCATTTTCTTATTATTCTCACGCCGTTTGGCGTAAATTATCAAACATAATTCACTCTCAATTTTCTGTTCTCTAATCCACACTCCATCATCGATGCTCCTTTCTCCTTACTTTCATGCGATTAATTATCTCTACAAAATTGGGTATTTCTATTGTTAAGAAAATGTTAAATACTCTATAAACATACCTCTCATATATATATATATATATATATCAACCGGAAAGGAAGATGATTGACACCCGCTCAAAATCATCAGTGAATTGGATCACTTCTAATATTTAATTTATGGACCCCATTGAATTTACACTGCCCGTTTGTTTAGGGCTGATGAGGTGATTAGATTGCCCATCAGCTTAAAATTCAAAGTTTTTACTTACCTTTAGTAAGGTATTGAAGTTCATAATCTTAGTCTTTTTCAACAACATTGAATGGACTTAAGTTTATATAAATTTTAAATACAACAACATGAAAACCTCAAATATTTTAACACTTAAAAAATTTCTTTTAATAATATTAATTTTATTCTTCCTGTTCAAATCAGGATTTGCTCAATCTCCATGTTCGATCCAATATACATTTACTGTGTCAGGAGATTCTACGACCTGCCAATACACCTTTACACCCAATATTCCAACGCAAGGGGTTTGCTCCATCACTTGGGATATTGAAAGTAGCGGATATTATGGTATACCCTGCGATCCGTCTAACATCACAGCCAATCCACTCACCTATAATTTTTGCTTTGGTGGCAATTATAAAGTGACGATGTGGGTTCATTTTTGTAATGGTCAGTCATGTTATGTGTCTCAGACTGTTTACATTGGTTGTGTGGATGCAGATAAATGCGATCCTGACCCGGATCGGGTTGACGATATTTCTAATCCAAAAGTGGAGGTGACTTATATTTCTCCGGATACTTGTAATTTTAATAGTGTGCAGACTGTAACGGGATGTATGTTCAGCGCAACTCCTGGAGGCAATTATTACATTTCCTGCGGTTGGCGCTGGGCATTGCGAGTGCATCCGACGAGTTGCAATTATTGGACTTATTATGTGCAATATGATTCAATACGATCTTGTGGAAATTATAGTTGCATCAGAAGAACATTGGATACAAATGTTCTATGTATTAAAGCCTACATAGATCGCCCAATATATATAGTGGCTACTGCCAACTCCTGTTGTTTACCAGCGGGATATCAAAGAGGACTTTATTGGACTCCAACGCCCGCCAGTGGTAATTACAATCCTATTGGAGATCCGACTCCAACAGTAAGCACTCTTTGTACAGCTTACCGCAACTGTCCGAATTATACTTACTGCATCGAAAACCCGCAAGACCTGAACCAAACCAGTGGCTGGCCGGCAACATGTTTTTCAGGAGGTGGATTTTCGGAACAACGATTGAGTAAGATCGACGCGAGCCAATTTGCTAAGCAGCAACATGTAGAAATTTACAATCTGCAAGGCGGAAAATTATTTGATGGCCTGTGGAAGTTTACAGCACATCCTTCTGCAGGAAACGTAGTCTTTCCGGGAACTATTAAGTCTGGTATTTACTTTGTGAATTTTGTAGATTTGCAAACCAGCGTTAAATTGGTGAATATTAAGGAGTAAAAGAGTTGAATTGAAACCGGGTGAAGTGTGCGCAAATTTTATTTCTAAGACATTAGTAGATATACTGCATCCGGTTTTGGTTTTGTTAAGCCCAAATCATAACATGAAAAGCAATAGATGTAAACTTATTATTGTAAGTTGGCTTTGATGGCATTCCTGATGAAGGCTCAATCTGGAATCAGCCAATGCAGTTTTCAGTATATATCGAATGATACAGCCCATCAGGATTACATTGATATTGTTTTTGAGGAGGATTCTACAAAAAACATCATCAGTTTTGGATCCAGATTTAGCAGATACAATACTAGTAATTCTATATTCAATGCTCTGGTATTTCAGAAATTTTCTGAATGCGGTGAATTATTACAATATAATGCTAATTTTACCTATGGGTCTTATTTATTGCGTCCTGAAAGACTTCCATATCATCCCAGTTACTTTCCCGAAGAATTCATCGGAAATCATTGCCTCCAAACGGGTCAGGATCGATTTGTGTGTGCAGTCAAGGTTCAGGATAGCATAAGTCGATTGCGTTATGTGATGCTTGTTGAAATAAACAATGAAGGTGAATTTATCAAACACGGCGTAAGTCCTATATCAGCTCAAAAGGCCAATCAGTTTTTGCTGAGCCATTTGATTCAGTTAACCAATAAACAGTTTATCGCCATCTTATGGGATTTGGCAACAGGGTATGAATTTTTATATTTTGATGAAGCATTGGAATTCCAATATGCAAAGACATTCACCATTGATCGCGGCATTCGCGCGATCAAAGCTTTACCAAATGGAGATTTTATTTGTACTGCGGCTGCAAGCGATAAGTACGGCTTCCAGTTTTACAGAATGGATAGTTTAGCACAAATAAAATGGATTCAAACAACCGTAGAGGTATTTGGAAGTATCAGAGATCTTATTGTCCAAAATGACAGCATCTATCTTGTAGGGAATTATGGCAATACCGCAGCATTATTAATTGCTAATTTAAAAGGTAATATCTTACAATCCTATTTATACATTCAACAGCCTTATTGTAGTCAGCGTTTTAGCAGTGTTCTACTCAATGACGATCGATGGGTATCAGTTGGGGCATATGTGAGACATTGCGACCCAGATGATCCCAGAGGCGCTGACCTTGCCATTTTTACCATCGATTCAAATGGAAGTATAAGAAAACAAGAGACTTTCAATTTTATCAATCGATTGGGAAATGGCAATTCAAGTCAAAAAAATTACTTTACTGATTTTGGTGGTTATGGTTTGACAAAAACTTTAGACCAGGGTTTATTGATGTTCGGTACTTCCATGTACAGTGATGTCAATTCCAGTGCGGTCTTACACCACGATGCTTTGTTGGTAAAAACAAAGCCACAGCATGTAGTCCAAACTAAAAATCAGCTTGATGGGTTAAGTTTAGATATCAAACTTAAAACAAATCTTGTCCAAAATGAATTGGAATTAATTGGCCCAATTCAGAATATTCAAAACTGGTGGATTTCAGATTTGTATGGCAATATTGTTGATTCCGGAAGTGAATGGATCAATCCAATGCAATTGAATTCCATACGGAGTGGTCTCGGTTTTTTGCATGTAGAATTTATGTTCGCCTATAGCAATAGTTTTAAATTTATTTGCATCAAATGAACCTGTTGTTTCAAAAACACTTTCAATGTATGATTTTGAAACCATGTTTGGTTTTAATACTAATTTGTTGCAGTGTTTTGATTTATGCTCAATGTACTCCTCCTCCTTCCGAAACTTGTGAAGAAACGATTCCATTCTGCTCGTTGAATCAGCTAAACGGATATACTTGTACAACAAATAGTTTTATTCAAAGCGTGTTGGAAACTGGATGCGCTGGTGGCAGTTCTAATAATCGTACATGGATTGCTTTTATTAGCACTGGTGGAAGTGTGACCATTACTTTAAGTGTTGGAAATTGTCCAATAGCAAATTTCCCTGGTTTTGGTATTTGTCCGGGTTTCTGGGGGGATTGTCATTGCAATGAAGAAATTTTATGTCAGCCAGGATACATTCAAGAAAATAACTCAATGAGTTATACAATGAACTTACAAGCATGCAAAATTTATTATATAACATTGGATCATGGTGACGATCAATGCGACTTCACCATCACCACCTCAGGCGGCAATCCACCTAACTTAATATTAAGCCCGAGCAACAATAAAGTTTCCGGCATCATTGAGCCCGTATGCGAAGGTTATTGCGATTATTCATTTTTGTGGATCCTGGTGGTTGCCAAGCGGCTCATTTTGAATGGACCCTGGATGGAGTGCCAGTTGGAACAAATAAACCTGATCTCAAACTGGATTTTCCACAAGCCGGTGATTTTAGATTGTGTGTGAGCGCAACCGTAGGCAATCCACACAATGGAGCAATCTGTCTGGAGCAGGGTCCTGTTTGTACGACGGTCAAAGTTCGTCGCCATGCTGACCGGAACGGAACCCTGCGTACACTTTGTTCTGAAACTGCCGCTGCCGGCACTTATCGCTGGCATTCGCAGCTCATTCAAACATCCGGGATCTACCGGGAAACCTTTACGGATGCCGTTTGCTGTCCCTACGACTCGGTTGTTGAGTTTCGGGTGCTGCCCAAACCCGAACCTCCGGATGTGTATTACATCACTTGCAACAATGTACCCTATGTAGATGCAATGGGCCGGCGCTGGTCGCCTTGCCGTACACAGGAAATCATCGACTTCTCAAAATTCACGGAACCCTACAAATGCGATAGTTCGATCCGGCTCACTGCTGTGAATGTGGACATTGGAGCCGACTGGAAAGCTGCCTGCATGAACGGTAAAGTAGAATTGAACCCCAAAATCAAAATTGTAAAACCCTGCGAAGCAGGGGAGAGCTATGAGTATGAATACAAATGGTATCGCAAAACGGATACGCTGAAAAAGACCCTGTCAACCGACGAACGACTGTTAGTTGATTCAGTGCAGTTCCAATACTGTGTAGATGTACAGGTCAAAGTGCGACTGGGAACGGCCATAGCCATGTGCAACAAAACATTCTGCGATACGATCAATAAGATCAAAGCGCTGGGAAGTCAGGATAGTATCCGATTAAGGCATTGTGATTCCGTCACCATCAACAACAAAACTTATACTCAATCCGATACCTTCACCCAGTTATGGACCAATGTGTTTGGCTGTGATAGTTTGGTATTTACGGAACTAAATATATCAAAAAGCAGTTCGTCCTCGGTTCAACAAATGGAATGCGATTCGGTAAATATTAATGGCCAGAGTTATTATCAAAGCGGAACATATATGCAGACCTTGCAAAATGCAAATCAATGTGATAGTATTATAAAGCTGGATCTCATCATTGAAAAAAGTTCACAGAAGATAATAAATCTCAATGAATGCGACTCCGTTGAGTTTAATGGCCAGATCTATTATCAATCGGGCAATTACCGGCAGCAATTTTTTACATCACTTGGCTGTGATAGTATATTAAACCTGGAGATCAACATTGCAAAAAGCAGTAAAACGGATGTCCTACTCAGTGGCTGTGATTCTATCATGATAAATGGCACCAACTATAAGCAATCTGCTACATTTACGCAGCACTTAAAAAACCAAGTCGGCTGCGATAGTATCATTGCCACGGAACTAGTCATTCACAAAAGCAGTTCGACAGATTTGAGAATCAGCTCCTGTGATTCAATAAAAGTCAACAATGAGTTATATACAAATACAGGAGATTACACAAATTGATTACAAGTTCAAACGGATGTGATAGTGTATTACATCTACATCTCGATATACCCAAAAGCAGCAGTGTTAGACTGGTAAGCAGAGCTTGCGGCTCACTAACGATCAATGGAGAATTATACACCTCTAGTGGGACCTACCAGCAAGTACTGAGCAACACAGCTGGCTGCGATAGTATTTTAATTTTGGATCTTAGCATACACAAAAGCTATTTTGATAGTGTGTATTTGACTGACTGCGATTCGGTGGTGTATCTGGGGCAGACTTATAAAACCAGTGGTCAGTATCCCTTAAACCACCAAAGTACAAATGGCTGCGACAGCACGATAAATGTATTTATAAATATCCCCAATAGCAAAGCCACTGTATACAAACATGCGACTTGCGATTCAGCCACAATCAATGGAACGACCTATACCCAGTCCGGCATCTACACACAAACACTCAGCAGTGCCAATGGCTGTGACAGTAGCCTGCAAATCGAATTAAATATATTTACAAAGACCGCCGGTCAGATCACATGGACGGCTTGTGATAGTGCTGAAATTAACGGAATCAGCTATCTTCAATCCGGTAATTATATGCAATTGCTAAAAAATACAAATTTATGCGATAGTACACTGGACATTAGCTTGAATTTATCAAAAAGTTCAACGGAAGCATTAAAATTAAAAAGTTGTGATTCAGTACGGGTGAACGGGCAGCTATATTCTCAAAGCGGAATCTATACTCAAGTCTTAAAAAATTCAGCCCAATGCGATAGTATACTGACAATTGATTTTACGCGACAACAAAGCAGCAGTGCAGACCTGAGTTACAAATCCTGTGATTCGATTGAAGTAAACCGACAAGTATATAAACAGTCTGGCAATTATAAACAGACATTGGTCAATGTAAACAACTGTGATAGTATCATCAATTTGCAAATTGAAATTACAAAAGCAGTGCAGAAAATCTGTCTATCCAACAATGCGATTCTGTTGAAGTCAACGGTCAGTTTTACACCCAAAGCGGAATCTATACTCAAGTCCTAAAGAATGCAGCTCAATGCGATAGTATCCTGCAACTGGAGATCGGCATCTTAAAACCTACGACAGCGACGCTCAGTCAAACGACATGTGACTCAGCGATCATCAATCATCAACTGTATACTGCAACGGGCGTATACAGTCAATTACTAACAAATGTTAGTGGTTGCGATAGTATTCTTACATTGGATCTGAAGATAAACAATCGCACAATCGGCACACTGAGCCAAACCCATTGTGATTCTGCGGTCATCAATAACCGTTTATATACATCTACAGGAGTTTATAAACAGTTACTAACGAATGTAAGTGGTTGTGACAGCACATTAAACATAGATCTGACCATCAAACCGGGCAATTCAACTAGCTTAAATGCCGGAGTTGATACCACAATCTGCGAAGGCGAGATCCTAAAATTAAATGGAACGTTTACAGGCAATGCCAAGTTCAATTGGCAATCAGCTCAGGGAAATTTTGATCATCCAGAAAGTCTCAACACAAATTTTTATCCAAGCGGGATTGGCAAAGAGACTCTACCTACAGGCAGCAGACGATTGCAGACAATGGCTTGACAGCATGGAAGTGTTGATCTTAGCCAAACAAATCATTACAGTTACCGGCGATACGATCATCGATCCCTGCAAAGAAATTACATTCAAAGCAGGTGGAGGTACAAATTACATTTGGACACCCTCCAACCAGGTTGATTGCCTGGATCCACCTTGTAGTCTGGTCAGATTAAAGTCCAATGACATCACGCAATTTACGATCAGTTCGCCAGGTCCTTGTGTTGTGCCCGCAGAACTGAGTTTAAGCATATCACAAATCCGTGAAGACATCTACCTGCCCAATGTATTTAGTCCCAACGGCGATAACATCAACGACCTATTCCTGCCAACTGTCAACTGCGAACTGATGACTTCCTATTTGTTGCAGATATACGATCGCTGGGGCAATCAGCTATTTGAATCAAATGATAAACACAAAGGCTGGGACGGAAGAAGCCAGGATCGTTTCATGATACCAGGTGTATATCCATATATTGTGCATTATGAAATTGCGGGAGCGGGAAAGAAAATGAAGAAAGGGGAAGTGACGTTGGTGCGATGAGGGAGAGGTCTGCTGGTCTGTAAGGAGGATTGTAAGTGTGTAGAATTTTGGCTGACACTTGGGCATTAATTATTAACCATTGTTCCAGTCTGCGAGTCTGATAATCAGATAATCTATATTAAACTTACAACTGCTTCTTGTATTCATATCGCCTTAAAAAAGTAATATTAACGTCTGTAAGTTATGAAATTGAAAAAAGGTGTATCAATTATTATATACAAACATCACCTCCGTACTTTGCTCCATAATAACCATATTCCATACTCCTAATTTCTTTCCCCAACAATCATTTTACATTAACTTTAACGCATGGCAGATACACCCTACGACTACATCGTAATTGGCTCAGGCTTTGGAGGTTCAGTAGCGGCTATGCGGCTTTCTGAAAAAGGATATCGCGTGCTTGTATTGGAAAAGGGCAAAAGATGGGCAGCCTCCGATTTTCCAAAATCTAATTGGAATTTGAGAAAGTTTTTGTGGATTCCTTTTCTCAGATGTTTTGGAATTATGCAAATGAGTTTTTTTAAAAACTGTTTGTACTAACAGGTGTAGGTGTTGGTGGTGGATCTTTGGTTTATGCTAATGTGCACATGATGCCACCGGATTCATTTTTTTGAGGACCCAAGCTGGAGTGTTATCAAAGACTGGAAGTCTGTACTGAAGCCTTTTTATGATAAAGCCAGATTTATGCTGGGCAGTACTCGTTATGATAAAGAGCACTATGCAGATGAAATATTGAAACAAGTTGCTCATGACATGGGAGTTGGACAAACTTATAGGCATGTGGATCGCATTGGTGTCTACCTGGGTGATTCAGATGGTGATCCCTATTTTAATGGTTTGGGCCCCGTTCGAAGACCATGCATTGAATGTGCAGGCTGCATGGTGGGTTGCAGGCATGAAGCCAAAAATAGTCTGGATAAAAATTATTTGTGGTTTGCTGAAAAATATTTTGGCGCAAGCATCATCCCCGAAATGAAAGTTTTTAAAATTGAACAAGCTGCGGATGGATCATATGTTGTGCATACCAGATCTGCAACAAATATTTTTTTAAAAAATAAAGTATTTCATACCAAGGGAATTGTATTAAGTGCCGGCGTTATAGGTACACTGGATTTGTTGTTCCGTCAAAAATTTCAATACAAAACACTAATAAACCTGAGTCCTACTCTTGGCGACCAGCTGCTTACCAATTCAGAAATGATTTCGGGAGCCACTGTATTAGATCAAAAACTAAACCACGGGGTAGCCATCAGTACCATGTTTAATCCTGACAAACATACATTTGTAGAATTGTGCAAATATCCGATGGTTCCGGTTCCATGTTTAGATTGGCAGGCCCTGTAGCTTCAGATGGGAATAGGTTTCAAAGAATAGGAAGTTTGTTGTCTCATTTTATTCGTCGGCCTTTAGCACATTTGAAGGTGATTTTGAATAAGGATCTAGCCCGCCATTCCTTAATTTTCTTAATCATGCAGACTTTACCTTATAGCCTTCAAATGAAATGGCGCAAAACAATATGGGGTGCGGGCATGCGGCTTATTGATCCGGGCTAAATATAAATTCGGAATTTATAAAAGTGGGTCAGAAGGCTATGCTAAACTACGCTGCCAAAGTCAAAGGAATTCCTCAAAATGCACTCACTGAAGTCATGTTTGGGATGGCAACAACAGCCCATATCTTGGGTGGTTGTAAAATGGGTATAAATTCAGAGCGAAGCGTCATCAATGATCGGATGCAATTACATGGGTATGCTAATTTTTACGTATTGGATGGATCGATGATTCAGGCCAATCCGGGTGTGAACCCTTCATTGACCATCACCGCCATGTGCGAATATGCAATGAGCATGATAGATGAAAAGCCTGGTCGCACACAGAAGACTGTCGAGGAATTAATGTTTAGTCATAATTCCATTTAAAGCTAATGTGAAGAATTCGGTATAGGCGTACTTGTATATTAAGCATTGGATTATATTTACAAAGCCTAGGGTTGCAGATAAATTATTTGTTGTCCGAAATAGTAATACTATGGAAATTTTCTTCATTTCATTGATTGCTTTTGCGGCTGCGATATTGACTTTTTTTTCAGGTTTTGGTTTGGGTACTTTGCTGACACCTGTATTTTTAATTTACCTTCCCGTAGAAACCGCGGTCGCGTTTACGGCAATCGTACATTTTGGAAATAATATTTTCAAGCTCTATTTAACGGGAAGTCAAATAAATAAATCGATTCTCTTATATTTTGGACTGCCCGCTGTTCTCGCTGCCATTTTGGGATCCTGGATACTAATCTCTATTCCTGATAGCCAAGCTTTGTATTCATACACTTTATTCGACAAAAATTTTTTTATTTATCCTTTAAAGTTGATGATCAGTTTCTTGCTTATCATTTTTGCACTCATGGACTTATTACCTGCTGTAAAGAAGCTTCAATTTTCAAGTGACAAATTGATTTGGGGCGGATTGATAAGTGGATTTTTTGGCGGATTATCTGGCAATCAGGGTGCCTTGCGCAGTGCATTTCTCATTAAAACGCGGATGCCAAAGGAAACTTTCGTAGCAACCACAGTCGCGATATCAAGTCTTGTAGATGTAAGCCGCTTAAGCGTTTATGCAAGTCAATTTAATGCGATGACCACAAACCTGGATTGGAGCTGGCTTTTGTTTCCTAGCCTTTCAGCTATGTTAGGCGCATTTATTGGCAATAAATTATTGAAGAAAATACTTTTAGAGCAGATTCAAACCATAGTTGCCATTATGGTACTTTTGTTGGCTTTGGGTATTGGACTTGGCTGGGTCTAGTGTGGTAATAGCTTTATTTTTTGATCTATTGGTTTCTAAGCAAATTCATCATTTTTGAAATTATAAATTTCTTTGATCTAAGCTGCTTAAAATTTTGAGTTTAATTTGATATTAGACTATTACTGTTTCAAGTTTTGCTTACTTTTTTTAAATTATTAACTGAATCTGCTCTTATGGTTCAGCTTATTGGAAGTTCCCAAAGTAAAGCATCGCTGTAAGTTCAATATGTGCGCTGTTTTTCCTACCTTCGCTTTTTACTTTACGAAACTCAAAATATGCCCGTTGATGCAATTCTTGGTCTGCAATGGGGTGATGAAGGGAAAGGAAAAATCGTCGATTACCTAGCAGATCAATACCAGGCCGTTTGCCGTTTTCAAGGCGGACCCAATGCCGGACACACTTTATATATAAATGGACAAAAATTTGTGCTCCATACACTTCCTTCCGGAATATTTAGGCCTAATACTTATAATTTTATCGGAAATGGAGTCGTCATAGATCCAATTCCTTTAGCTGCTGAAATTGCTAAAACCATTGGGACGGTAGCTGATTTAAAAGATCGACTACTTATTTCCAAAAGTGCTCATCTTATTGTGCCCAGCCATCGATGGATTGATCTGGCTTCTGAAAATGCAAAGGGCAAATCCAAAATTGGATCTACTTTACGTGGTATTGGCCCTTGTTACATGGACAAGACTGGGCGTAATGGTTTGCGTATTGGCGATATACAGTTGCCGGGGTTTCTATCCGCCTACAATTCATTAAAGGAAAAGCATCTGCAATTTTAAAACAATTTCCTCTTGTGGAATTTGATATCGAAGCAGAGGAAATCAAATGGTTTGAAGCCATTCAAAACATTTCTCAATTACAAACAACCAATGGAGTGTATTGGCTAGATAAGCTTTTATCAAATGGCGCAAATATTCTGGCGGAAGGGGCACAAGGCTCCATGTTGGATGTCGATTTTGGTACCTATCCATACGTTACTTCTTCAAATACGATTGCTGCTGGTATTTGCACGGGACTTGGTGTTGCACCAAATAAAATTAGAAAGATCATTGGGATTACCAAAGCTTATTGTACCCGGGTTGGATCGGGGCCATTTCCATCTGAATTACTTGATGAAACAGGTGAGCGGCTGAGAAAAGCTGGTAATGAATTTGGATCGACCACTGGTCGCCCAAGGCGTTGTGGCTGGCTTGATCTGGTGCAATTGAAGTATAGCAATATGATCAATGGGGTGACCGACTTATGCATGACTAAAATTGATGTACTCAATGAATTTGAGACCATTCAATTGGTCAATAGCTATAAAACACCTAACCATCCGGAAGATGTAGAACTTCCTTTTGATCTCAGCACAATTGACAGTATACAACTCAAACAATTTGATGGCTGGATGCAGGATGTCAGTCATTGTAAAAATTTTTCAAACCTGCCTTTACAAATGAAATCGTATTTAAAATTTACAGAACAGTTTTGTCAAACAAAGATCAGCTTACTTTCCAATGGTCCCGGACGAGATGAACTCATTGTGCTTTAAGGATAGCTATAAATTTTTTGCGGTATATTTAAGTTGGACTTAGGTCTTCAGTGGTTTGGTTTTCTAATACTAAATTGATTATTGTACGCAGATTATCTGCTGAAATGAAATTCATTGTATAGGTAACCAACTTCGCAATCTTTGAAGACTCAAAAGATGTTTATCCTTAACATTGTAATTTCAAATTTTACAAAATTTTAGAGCCCAAAAACTACCATCTGTTAGGCTTATTTTTAAAAGATAATACCCGTTTGTCAAAGTTTGTGTTTCCATTAATACCTTAGCAGATTCAACTTGAACAAAAGGAAGAGAATTTTTCTTTCCATTTAGATCGTAGCAGTCAATTCTCGAAACCTGCGAGGGATTTTCAAACTTCAGGTAAGCCTGATCAAAACAAGGATTCGGATATATCTTGATCAAATTTTCGATGTTTGGATCTTCATTGGCGACCGCACAATCTTTACCTCTGGTTTGGAAATATAAGGTAAAGGGTTTTGAAAGTTCGTTCAAACAATTCGCGCTTACTTTTAATTGATATTTACTGCAACTATCGAGAGCATTCAGCTCAAGAATTCTTGAATGCGTTACTCCTTTAACCCAATCATCTTGATACAATTTTCGATAAGCGTATTCGAATTCGGATGCAGGATGAGAGCTCAAAAGAAATTGGGCAGAATTCGTTTTTAATTCTATGAGGTCCACATTATTTATAGCTGGGCACAATCCTTCCGAAATGTAAACGCAATATTCTTCATATTCGCCAAATTCAAGGGATTGAAAACAAGCCAGGGGAGTGCTGGAAGAAAATTCAGCAAATTTCAGAATCACCCTCATTCGCGTCCAACCCGAACGAGCGTTAGTTGGTATCGTGAGCGAATAATTTATTTGATATTTAAATTGTAAAGTGGGAACTGCATAATTTTCTGCATCATCAAATAAACCGTCCTGGTTCCAGTCAATCCAGGCTGCGGCTACCATAGTACTTGTATCTGATAGATAGCCGGTCTTCAAAGTAATTTGATATTTTTTCGATTTTTCGAATGTCCATTGTTGGTTACTACCTACATAATTACCATAACCTGCATTGTTGCCACTGATAAAAGATTCCTGGTCCACTTCGATCGCATGCAGCCACTCAAGTTCTGAAGAAGGTCTGAATCTTCTGCAATAATCCAGATTGGTGCAAGCCTCACATCCGTTCGTAGTAAAATATAAAGTCTCCGAAGCGGCACTTAATTTGCCATTGCAATGCGAATAGACGAATAATTCATATGCAGTACAAATCTCCAATTGATCGAATTTTAATAAGGATGATCCCGATTGAAATAAAAAGTATCCCATTGTGAAGTTCCCGATTTTTTGAGCAAAGCTGTATAAAGCGCAACAGCTGTGGGATCTGTAAAACTAAATGAAACGGCTGAACCTGTGTTTTGAAATAATTTTATATTAGAAATCGGATCACAGCAGCCCGCACTTCTGACGATTCTGATATCTGAAAAATGCTCAGCATATCGCGGGCATAAATTTTTGATTTGCAACTCATAATCGGTACAGGATTCAAGTTTGGTAAAAATGATAGCGTTACCCTGATAAATTATAGTATCCTTCCATAAGGTCTGTCCTAGTTTTCGATACCTGAATTGTATCGGATAAATCGCAGGTTCTCGCCACCAGAGCCGCTTTTGCAGGCTCAGTTAAGGCTAACTCATCAAGATGGCTACAGGGTAGAGAATATAATAAACCAACGGTACCGGTAACCTGAGGAGCTGCAGCGCTTGTACCACCGAAAAAGCGATACGAATTATTGATATAAGTGGAATAGGTGGACTCTCCGTATGCTCCTATGTCAATAGACGTTTTTCCATAACCTGCATTTACTTTTTTGACATTTTGGTCAGTGACATTGGTCGTCGCAAGCAAATATTCACTGATGCATGTTGTGGGCATATCGCCCTCAACATCTACATCTATGTTTTGATTCGTTGTAGAAGCTATGTTTAGAATGCCTTCTTTGCCAAGACTATCATAAATGGCACACCAAATAGGCGAGTCTTCAGCTTTAACGAGATCAGCGCCCCAGGATGAATTGGTAGCAACCACAAAAGCGCCTTTACTACCCTTGGATTGATTGTAGAGTCTTCTGAAATAGAGTGGGTAGGCATAAGATTCAATGGCATTGGCTTCATCACCGCCTCCGGCAACAAACATCATTTGATTATGCCATGCTATACCACTGATTCCCATAGAATTATTGCCCTTAGCTCCTGCGAGTCCGGCTACCGCAGTGCCATGTTTTTCGCTATCAATTTGGTCATTTTGCTTAAAACTATTCCAACCTAGAAAATCATCAATATATCCATTGCGATCGTCATCTATTCCGTTTCCGGGAATTTCTGCATAATTCCTCCACATATTAGGTGCAATATCTTCATGTTGAATTTCGAGGCCATCGTCAATGATGCAGATGACAATACTGTCCATGTTTTCTGTAAGTCCTCCAGTGCAAAAATCCCAGGCTAAATCCGTATCAAAATCGGCATCTGCGACACCTCCCGAAGAAGCGTCATTAAAATGATGCCATTGTAATTGAAATAAAGGATCATTCGGCTTCACGCGATATTGTAGCAGGTGATTTCTCTGAATGTTTAAAACGAAATCATAAGTTGAAATCGATTCCATCAGTTCGGCTGCCGAGTACCTGGTATGGTCAAATTCAAAAAGCCAGATATTCCAAACATTTCCGAGTTGCTTTTGAGGGCTTAGTAAAATCCAATCATTTCGTAATCTTTTGTTTAAAGTATTAATATTCAATACATTATAATCAGATTTAAACTGTATAATCAACTCGCCCTGGCGGTGGCGAAGTTCCTGAGCAGAACCGTTTAATATTGGGAAAATCAAGCACAGAAAGCTTGCAAAAATAGGTTTTTTAAAGAATTTTTCAAGACTGTCATGGAAGGGGATATTTCCGGGATTTGTCCTGCAATATCTAAAACGTTTGGAGGAATCAAAATATATTAATGATTTTTATCATATTTATAATAGATTATAAAATCTTTATATATTAGCGCTTTAATAACAAGATTCTATCTATTTTAACCAAAATTCAAAGTATGAAAAATTATTGATTCTATCAGGTGTGCTCCTATTGTCTCAACTGATTGCTCAGAGCTCATCCCAAAGCAGTACTTTGAAAGAAGCCTTTCTTCATTTTGAGCATAAAAACTACAGTGAGGCCATTCCCGGATTTGAACTTGCGCAAATTAGCGAACCGGCTGATGTGGGTTTGTTGAATGCGCTGGCTTTGTGTTACAAAAGAACAGCTCAATTTGAAAAAGCAGATATTTTGTATTCCCAATTGCTCCAAACTCCGCAGTCGGATCCCGATGTTTTTTACGAATATGCAGATATGCTAAGAGGGCAGGGAGATTTTATGAAAGCGAAAAAATATTTTCTGGAATACGCCAAGCATAACCCGGTCATTGGAAATTATTTTGCGGAAACTTGCGATTATGCTTACCAACAGCTCCACAAACCTAACAATTGTAAGTTGACAAATCTGGAAAGTAATACTTCTCCTTGCAGATTTTGCGCCCGTAATCGTAAACGAGCAACTGGTTTTTGTTTCCGGACAAAAAATGATTTTAACATTAAATCCGGTGAAGCAAAGACAATACAAACCGGACTAGCGGACTTATTATCCAGAGAAGCAAGGGGTTTTGGAAATATTTCTGTTACAGAGGATAATAGCTTTTGTGTGTTTAGCAAAGCCGGAGATTACGAATTGCAGCGCATTTTGATGCATGATATCAAATTGGAAATACATATGGCTGATATTAATGCAGCGGGATCCTGGACCAACATTCGTCCTTTCACATTCAACGTGGCCGGTTATTCCGTTGGTTTTCCATGTCTAACAGAAAAAGGAAGAGTACTCTATTTTGCTTCCAACAAACCCGGCGGTTATGGCGGATATGACATTTATGTTTCGCCTTCTTGAAGAAAACAACTGGACCGAACCTGCAAATTTAGGTGCTGTTATCAATTCTGGTGAAATGAATTGTCTCCTTTCTTCAAAAACGGCACTTTATATTTTCATCAGATTGGCTCACAGGTTTTGGTGGTTTAGATGTTTTTAAAGCGCAACTTTCAAGAAGGCAATGCAGGTCTTGTAGAAAATATGGGTTCTTGTGTTAATTCATCTATGGACGAATATTATTTTATTTTAGATAAGAAAATGAAGGGTATTTTACTTCCAATAGATATGGCGGCAAAGGTGCGGATGATATTTATCATAGCTTTCAATTAAAACAAAATCAGGATCAAAAAGCTCCTGTAATAAAAACTATAGAAACCAAGGAACTTGCAATTATTGAAAATCCTGCCCGCATTACAGAGGAGAATTTAGTCTCTCAAGAAACGCTTGTTGCAGAGGAACAAGTGACGCAGACTAAAAACTGGCCCAAAATCCGAAGTTATATTTTATTCAAATCACTTCTTTAACGAAGTATAACTCCAGAATGGATGAGCGTTTTGTAAAATTTGCAGCGTATGGGGATGTCTATAAAGTAAAAGTGGACGAGGTTATGAAAATTCGAATAGGCGGTTTTGCTGATATTAATGAAGCTATAGCTGCGATGAAAATTGTAAAAGCCAATGGTGCGAAAGACGCTTTTATCGTAACTGATATTGCCAGAGATGACAGAGCAAGTCTCATTGCTAAAGCCTTGAGTAAATCCGAAGCACCGAAAATAGGTGTACAAAACGAATCTGAAAAGACAATTCCGGTTGAAGAGGAAGAAGAAGCCGGAAAATACAAAATTCACGTATCAGAGTATAAGGCTCCGGATTGGTTTGATGTTAGTAAAATCAGCGATTTGGGCAAAATCGAACATTGGACCAAAATGGATGGACCATCATCGTTCTGGGAAATTATAAATCAGAACCAGCTGCTAAAGAAGCTTTGGTCAAATTAAAATCACGGGGATTTAAAGAAGCTTATCTTGTAGTAGAAGAAAATGGAAAATTATATCGCTTGTAAGAGTTTTTAACTATCCTAGTAAAACATAAAAAGGCCGGTCTTGCACCGGCTTTTTTTTTGAGTGATTATTACTTCGTGCAAATATCTGTAATGCAAATCTTCTGACTGTTATTAAATTATGTTGTACGTTAACTTTATGCAAGGTATAAGAACCCAACCGGCTGTGAAAATTTGGATTGTTTGGTTTTGCATGGAAATGACAATTAGGAATTAGCGCGCTAAGATGACACCATTTACTTCAACGAGACTATCCCGTTCATAGGCTGCAGAAAATTTAACTTGCCCAAGACTGTCAAATTTCATAAGCTTACCATGCTTCAATCCATTTTGGAAGTTCATTACCGCAGTTAGTTCCCGTTTTCGTCCCAACTACTATCAGCCTGAACCTGCAATCCTTCACTATAATATTGGACTTCTTTGAGTATCCCGGTATTGTAGTAATAGATATTTCTGCCTTCCTGATGGTCGTTTGCAAAATTTCGGATTGATTTTATTTTGCCATTGGAGAAATAATCAACCATGGTTCCATGTTTTTTATTGTTTTTGTATTCAGTAGTTCTCGATAATTTTCCATCGGGAAAGTATTGTTTATCTATCTTAATTTCTCGGCAAGAAAATAGGGAGCTGATGAAAATGATCACAGTCAATTCTGAGTACCGAAATTGAACATTTGCAAGTTTTCATAGGTATCCTAAATTTAATAAAAAATGTTTATTGGTTTAAAAAAAAAAATACCTCTTTAAGTCTTCACTTAAAGAGGCATTCTAATTGAATAATTTCAGTACTTACTTACCTAGTATTTATTTGAATTCATCATGAATGAGTAAGTTCATTATTTTTCCAAGGGAGTGCATTAATTTTACGGCCAATAACGGTCCATAACGGACGCCTTCGTCACAATCCATTCTCCAGTGAACTCCTAACAAAACTCTTGACCAGGCATTTTTCAAGTGCCATTTCATACAACTTCAAAAGTTCTTGGGACGCCTTCAAATTCCTACACGGCCTTCAAGACAACGGTCAGTCATGCTATAGGAATATCCAAAAACGCTGGCTAAAGCTTCTGCACCAGCGGCTCCCATGGTTGAGTGACCTGAAGGATAAGCGGGGAAAGGTGGCGTAAATCCTACATCTCCAGTAAGTGGATTGTCCAAATTTGGTTTGTAGTTTGGATCAATCACTTTTTTAATATAGGTGTCAGGTCTTTCAATACTGTAATAATACTTTGAGTTCCAACAACCCACCGCAGCATCATTCAATGCCATGCCGCATTTTGCATAGGCTTCAATTGCCGTTTCTAAATTTGATTTTTCAATGTTGATGATTTGATTAGCGACAGCAATCCATCTTGGTCCTGGACTAAAAGTTAAATTTAATAAATCGTCGCTCCAGTATTCCCGATCCATTCAACAAGGTAACTTGATGCAGCATTTTTAGTATAAACCTGTAAGCCTGGAGAATAATATTCGGACTTTGGGTCTTCACTATATTGCATATAATATGCACTTGGCGGCAAACAGATTTTATCTGTTTCAGTAATAGCAAAGGTTCTCACTTTGCAATATACCGCTCCCATTGGCTTGTCCGGTCCAGGTTCTGTGGGTTTCCAGTTACCCGGACCTTTAAAATTAGCCTGCCAGCTGTAGGTTCCAAAAGGATCTTTGCCAATGATCATGGCCCACGGCATCTGTTGTTGACCAATCCCACATTTCAAGTCCAACAGTCTGACCAAATTTATAGGATCTGTTACAATTCTTCGCCAGCCTCAGCCAGGTACTTTCACTGTTTAAAAAGAACTAATAAGTCCGCTTACTCTGCTCGAAACACTCGAGTGAATATTGGGAAAGAAGCGCGGAATCATGGTTGAATAAATAGCATGAACAACAGTTGGCCAATGGTACTCGGTATCGGCTTCAGCCTTGGTAATTGTCAAAACCTGAATATCTGCTTGCTATGGGTTGTAATCAGGCATTCCAGAAATGCACGCTTCATAGTAGCAAGACCCATAAGACCCAAAGCTCTTGGAGCTGGCCCTGGTCTGTAGCCGGCGGCAAATCGTTCAATTTCGAGGAACATTTTGTTCCATTCTACAGCAACTTCAGCAGGGATATCCTGATACGAGGTTTTCATTTATCTTATCATCTGGTTCCTTATCGTCGGTATCTTTGCTACACGATGCTATGAAAAGTGATGAAAAAGCAGTTAAACAAAATAAGAAACGTTTTAAATAGGGATTCATAATTTAACTTGATTTGATGAAATATAAAAAATTACATTAGGCAAAGGTAGATTGGGGCTGTGGCTGTGTAATACTCCCCATTTATTGGACCAAAAGTTGAGTTCGTTAAGTTAATAAAATTCATATTAAGCTGCATGATTTTTAATGGAATCATCGTATCGTTTATTGGGAGTTTGTCCGGTAGTTTGGTGCATTTTCCGGTGGTAATAGG
Organism: Saprospiraceae bacterium; assembly: GCA_016719615.1. Lineage (NCBI taxonomy): Bacteria > Pseudomonadati > Bacteroidota > Saprospiria > Saprospirales > Saprospiraceae > Saprospiraceae bacterium. Next base: position 5,039 of record JADJYQ010000009.1, on the reverse strand, counting down.
CGATATGGTTTTGAACTCCTTCAAAAAGTTCAAAACCATTATCGCATGGATTGAATAAATATAATCGTACTTTAAAGTTTTCCAGAATCTTTCAATCCAGGTATTATCTGTAGCTCTTCCTTTGCCATCCATTGAGATCAATATCTTTTCAGATTCCAAATAATGAGTCCACATCGCACTTGTAAATTGAGAACCTGATTCGAGTTTATAATATTGGGTTTACCATTGACAGCAATGGCTTCTTTTAAAGCAGCAACACACCATTGTTTACTCATACTATTACTTATACTCCAGCCCATGATTTTGCGACTATAAACATCAATGAAGGCAATCATGTACATAAATCCTTTAGACATCGGATGTACGTAATATCGGTACACCAAACCTGATTGGCATGTGTGATTTCCAGATTTCTGAGTAAATACGGTTTAATAAATTGCTTTGGGCCCTGTTTTGTTAGGTTTTGCGGCGATATATATTGTTTGCCATCCCATAACCTTAAACAACCTCCTTATTCGTTTAGGACCTACCGGATATCCTTTTTCCTTTAAAGATTCACCATTGATTTAACCCCTTCTGTCGGGTGCTGTAACAAATGCTTATCCATGATATTCATCATTTTAACATTTTCAGGCTTTTCCTGAACAGGCTGGTAATAAGTGTGCGCCCTTGGTACGTTCAATAGATCACACTGTTTGCGAATACTCAGCTTTTGTGGTTTCGTATGCACCATCTCTATTCGTTGTTTCATATCCCCAGTTTCTTGCAACTTTTTTTAAAAATCATTCTCTACTTTCAATTGGCCGATTTGTGCATACAATTTCTCCATTTCAGCTGAATCAGTATCATACTGAGCTGATTTTGAGTTGTCGAAAATAGATCCCATGTTCTCTAAAAATTCAGTTTTCCACTTGGAAATCCTAAGGGATTAACATCAAACTGAAGACTAAGATCAGCCATAGTCTTTTTTGTTTGGCTTTAAAGCCACACTGGCCATAAAGGCCCCCGGTAAATTTACGTCTTGTTTTTTCAAGGTCTAGTAAATTTAAGTGTTTTTTTTAACTAAACCTCTGGTCTCAATTTAGGGGAGTATTACACTGCGCTGTCTCCTTAGAACAATTCTAATATTAAAATTTGCTTAGAATTGACGAAACTGCCTTAGTTGATGATGAAAACAGTTGAATAATCTGTAATTATACAGCCTCTATGAAAATACTATTAATTGAAGATGAAATAAAAGCTGTTGAAACACTTAAAAAGGGATTTGTAGAAAATCAATTTCAAGTGGATGTTGCTTATGATGGTGAAGTTGGATTTAATCTCGCAACGTCAGCAGAATACGATGTGATTGTTTCAGATGTCGTGATTCCAAAACTTAACGGTTTTGATTTGGTAAGAAAGATTAGGGATACAGGCAATTCCATTCCTATATTGCTATTAACAGCTTTGATTGGCACTGACAATACAGTCGTTGGATTGGACTGTGGGGCGGATGATTATTTGACCAAGCCATTTGAATTTAAAGAACTTATGGCAAGAGTTAAAGCGCTGGCCAGAAGAAGTCAGTCGGGAAAGAGACAGCCAGCGGTTTTAACATATGCAGACATCATCATGGATGTTGATTCGAAAAAGTGATGCGAGCTGGTATAAAAATTGAACTTACTCCAAAGGAATTTGCCTATTGATGTATTTTATCAACAACCCAGGCTAGGGTTATTCCTAAATCGGAAATCACAGAAAAAGTTTGGGATATAGATTTTGATATCAGCACCAATGTGATTGAAGTTTATATTAATTATTTGAGAAATAAAATTGATAGACCCTTTGCGAATAAATTAATTCACACCGTATTCGGTTCCAGGGTATATCTTTAAAGAGGAAAAGTAATTTCAGACCAGTACGTGTTATCCTAGTTTATGCAAATCAAGCCGATTAACCATGCAGTTTATATTGATCGTGGCGGTCATAATGGTCTTTGCCTTGGTTTTTATATACTATGAATTCAGTTTGAAAGTTAAAAATGAATTTTACGGCAATCGGAAATCCAAAGCCATTATGACTGCAGACATGGTTATAACTCTGGCTTGGTCATTCAAAAGAGCAAGCATGTTTTGGATAGTATTAATGATATTCCTCTTTATACTGAAAATATTTCAGTTTATAATGATGAGTATAAGCGGTATATAGCTTTAATCCATTGCCTGATGATATCCCAGTTCAAATTTTAGAGCAAATTAAAGAGTCAAAAGATCTTCGGTTTGAACATAAACATTACAAGGCATTGGGAATGTTATACAAAAACAGACAGGATACCCAATATACTATCATAGCTGAGGCTGTTTTACTTCCGAAAGCTTGCAATTTTTTTACAGCGCATTTTGTGGATCGTTTTTCTTTATTCTCATAGCGTTAGTAGCCTTAGGTGGTTGGATTTTTGCCGGTCAGGCTCTTGCTCCGATCAATAATATCATGAATCAAGTGGACGCAATTTTGCCGGCAAACATGAATCAACGATTGAGTTTATCCAATCAAAAGATGAATTATCGAGATTGGTTGATACCTTCAATAATTTGTTATCAGAATTGAAAAAGCGTTTTCAAATCAAAAAATGTTCATTTCACATTTGTCGCATGAGTTGAAAAATCCAATCAGCGTTATCGCTAGTCAGGTGGAAGTAACTTTGCAAAAGAGAGAGAAAAAAGCGGACTATGTGCAAACTTTAAAATCTATTTTGGACGATACAAAAGGCTTGAATGATGTGACTAATAATTTGATGCAATTATCAAGAATTACCCTTGAAAACAATGATGTTGAATTTAAATTTCTTAGGATTGATGAAATGATTTGGCAGGCAAAAGAAGAATTACTTAAAAATCACCCGGAATATAAAATTGTAGTTGAAATAGAAAATTTACCTGAAGATGAAAATGAGTTATTGATTGTGGGTAATGAATCACTTTTAAAAACGGCTTTTAAAAATCTTATGGATAATGGATGTAAGTATAGTCCGGATAAGTTAGTGGAATTGAGAATGAAATATCAAGAAAGAATGTTTTGCAGTAGATATTGAAAATCCGGGGAACAGGAATCACAAGTGATGAAGCAATACATATTTTTAAACCATTTTACAGGAGTCCACAACATGCTTCCATAAATGGGTTCCGGTATAGGTTTGTCTCTAGTCCATCAAATTTTTGGATTTGCATAAAGTTAAAATCAGCATTGATCAATCATTTGAAAATAAAACAAGATTCAGGTTGATCTTTGATTCATCCCAAAGGCAATCCCAAGTTTGGAGGAATATTAATTTTAATTGATTTAAATTTTTGAATAAAATAGGAGATTACTTCATAAATGAAATTGAATATATCATTTCTTAAAATTGTTCCATTAAATGTGATAAGTCTAAGGATGGTATGATTGTTGAGTCATTATCCTGGTTTTAGGTTTTTTCATATTCAATTCAAATGGAATTAAAAAATAAGCCCATGGGGAGAAACAGGCAAATGAATTGCTTTTGGATTGGGTGGGTTTATTTTGGGAAGCGGATAGATTTACAGAAGGGTATAGGGCGCCTATTTCAGCAAGAACTTTCGCTTATATATCACTTGCCGCATATGAGGTCGGTATGCCAACGATGAAGCAAACACATCAAAGTTTGGCAATGCAGTATGGATTGGAAAAAATCCTATCCTATCCGATCAGTGGCGATTATAATCTTTCATGAGCTTTAAATGTGACTTTCAAATCCTTATTGGACCGTTATTTTGTAACCGCACCGGTTTTTATTAAAAACAAAATAAATCAATTGTACGAAAATATAAGCGGCATCTGTTAAGCAAACAGTTTAACCATGAACTGATTGATAAGTCAGAAAGTTCGGGCTTGAGATCGCAAACATGGTCTATAATTACTCCGCATCTGATACCATTGGACATATGGCCTTTCTTCAAATCTATGATTTAAATTATAAAATACCTCGCGGACATGGCAAATGGATACCATCTGAAGAACACTTTCCATTGCCACCCTTGTTGCTTATTGGGGTAAGGTCAGACCATTTGTAATTGATGTTTCAAAATTGCATTCAAAGCCTTTACCAGAATACAAATACGACAAGTTCTGGCTTCTTTATACGGACGCTTTAGAGGTGATGACCGTGAGCTCACCATCAACATCTGAAACAAATGATCGCTTAAATTTTGGAGTGATGATCACCAGGGATTAACTTTGCACCATCTTCCAGGTGGATTTCATTACCAATCAGATTATTAATTTGGAAATGCCTGAAACTGCAAATTGTTTTGAGACCTACCTTAAAGTAAGTTTAGCATTGGCAAGATGCTGGCATTGTCTGTTGGAATTCAAAGTATATTTATAATCTGGAGCGACCGGAAAATTACATCAAAAGTTTTAGATCCCGGGATTGGAAACAATTTCTTTCCTTTCGCCTAATTTTCCAGCATACCCATCAGGTCATTCAACATTTGGTGCTGCAGCAGCTGAAGTATTAACCCAATTGTATGGTCAGGATTATAAGATGAAGATATGTCACATGCTTCCAGAGATGAGTTTAATGGAAAGCCCAGAAGTTTTAATTCATTTTATGAAAATGGCTTTGAAAATGCATTTGATCTATCTAGGGGCATTTCTTAAACTGATTGTGAGGAAGGTCTGGTTTTAGGATTTCAAGTAGGAAAAAATCTCTGCCTTAAATTTACGATCCAAGGATTTTTCTTTCATTAAATAATTCATTATTCATCCTCGCGAATTTGGCCAAACTGACCAAAATTACGATAAGATATGATGAATGGCAAATTTGTTTCTCATAATATGTTTAACTTTGTCCAAATCCGCGCCAGAAAAAGATGCGTTTAAGTATCTGTTTATTAGCATTTCTAATTGCCTTTCCGGATCCCCCGGGAGATTGTGAATATCGTATTTTTCTATATCATCAAAACACTATTCAAACGACTATTTGCATCAACAGAAACTCGTTTCCAAAAATGCAAAGGCAAATGTTATCTCGCGAAACAATT
>JADJYQ010000008.1 GCA_016719615.1 Saprospiraceae bacterium | reverse complement strand
GACCCCATCGCCATTGGGCAAAACATTAGCGGATAAAAACATCGCCGCGCTTTCTGATTTTTAAAATCAAGACATGTAGCGAATCACACCCATCTACCGTCTGGGAATTGGATTCATATAAACCCTTTTCATAGAGCGTTTTCGTAACTGGCCAAAAATATCGGTCCAATGCACTGATGGTATCGGTGAATAAATAATGGGATCGATTTGTAAGCGAGTCCGATTAAAGAGTCACAGGCATGTTGCGTCTTTAGACGGAGTTGGTAATCGCTTGTATTTAAAACGTATCTGCTGCATACCAATAATATTCACCATATTGCCTTTGCGTATCTCTCCTTGATAATCCGGATAAATCGCCAGATTTAACAAGACAACAGAATCAACCCAAATGATTTTGAAGGGTATCCTTACAAAGCCTGCTTTTATAAAAAATCGCGGCCATTGAGGGGCCACTGGTATTAATTATATTGACCGATCCGCACGGTATCACTGCTCATTTCCAGTATATTCAAATGCAGGACGCGGAATCACAACCATTTGTATTTTTAAACAATTCGGTATAAGTTCCACTTTTGAATATCACTAGTGATCGTTAGCATGCCACCGGAAAGAACCGCAAGTTCGAATCGTGTCTTCAATTCTATTTTCACTCAGGATCACCAAATCAAGCATTAAATCGAATCACAGCCATCGACTGTCAAAAGTAAATCTGTATATGCCCCACTTGATCGTACTTTTTCCATTGACGGGCCAGGTGTAGTCTTTGCATGATCGAATTGATAAGTTTTGAAAAGATGGCTTCGATATTTCCAATTGCAATTCCAGAATTGAATCACAACCTACACTATTGACCAGGTATCGCGGTAAAACACCCGTTTGATCATATTGAAGTCCGAGACGGGCCAATAATAAGATTTACAGGCTTCTGTATGGAGAACTTCGAAGCTGGGATTGAAGAATATTCAAATTCAAAATGAGAATACTATCACATCCAAATTGATTGGACAAGGGTATCGCGATAGATTCCACTTTGGTCATAAGTTTCACCCCGGGCTGGCCAGGTAAATTTTTCGAAGAAACTTCATATAAAGCAGTTTGTGAAGTTTTATGGATCAACAAATCAAGATTTGCCAAGCTATCACAAACCTTTGACATTTTGTGTCAGGATCGTATATGTTCCACTTTCCGTATAAGTAGAATCATGCCATGTATAAACACCACAAGTTTCAACATACGAACGTCCGTTAGAATGCTGTCAAACACAACAGATACCGGAGCCGATTCCTGATATTCGCCACAAGGTAAAAGTTCGCTTATGTGATAAACGCCGGCTTGCGTAGCCAGAAAGAAACTATCGGTGGCTCCGGAAATAAGCTTTCCATCCAGATACCATTGATATTGTGCGCCATTACTGCCTGCCGTAAGCAGAGCAGAACCCGTTGGACAATCACCTTGCTTCAGGTACAAAACATTTGGCAGAGCTGGCTGGTCAATGAGATTGGAAAAAAAGTAGCCGACATTGGAAAAGCCACCACCAATTTGTATGATGGTACATATAATTTTTATGGAACTCGAAATGGAAATGGTTTGAGGATTACCCACCTGGTTGCTGTTGAAATTGATCATATACCAGTTGGTTCTTCCGATTTGTTTGCGGTTCGCAACAATTGATTCTAAATCTGAGCCATTAAAATTGACTTGCATTCGCATCTTCGAGCAGGATATAACAAAATAAGGCAGGTCATTTCCTCTATATGCTTTGAATTGGGTTGTTTCTAAAATTAGATCCATTACAGGAGAAGAAACTGGAAAGCTTGTTGATATATCCACTTCACAAGATTGAGCTGAACCGGTAAATACAGCCAGTTTTTGATCACTTGCAATTTCGGCCACGGAAAAGGTGTTGTTCCATCGCCATTCGCGATCGTCAAAAAATTTCCGGCAGATGCTAGGATATTCATTGTTGATGTTAAAACCACCGCTGCATTATATCGATTGATTGTTATAGCCGTTCTGTCTTCTGTAGCCACTATGGTAGATTGCTCGCTGATGGAATTTCCCTGAGTGCGCACGATAAAATAGCGATTCCCCAAACTATGCACAGGAGGAATCTGATCAAAAGTACCATCACCACAACCTCCTGGGAGCGTCCATAAATGCACTGGTATTCATGACGCAAGGTTTACTAGCTTCTACCAGCGAGCCGATAGCACTTCTGAATAAGTAACTCTCCCCTGCATTCAATTCTATTGTTGATACTCCGTTAATCGAGACTTGGGTTTGGTCATAAATTGCCATGATCGTATAGACCGGCAATTCCGATGACAAGGGTCCGTCGCGATAATAACCTACCCTGAATGTTAGTCCGATACCCGGATTCCCAAGGCTGGTTAAAGAAGCATTTCCTTTGATGTAAGCATCTGTACCCAATTGGTCAGAAGCTACATTTCTAAGGTTTACCGAGAAGATCTGATCGCTTTTTAAATGAATTCCGGCCCTGTGATTTTGGTATTTAAAGTATGGCGGTTAAAGTCTCTGAAATTACCTGTCGGTCTGTAAACTGCCGGCATACCTTCTTTTGCAGTGAGTGTCGCGAGATAAGACCCATCACTTTTACGGACTTCGATATTGATGTTGGTATCTGAAGGTGTGGCTAGTATGATTTCATTTGCATCATGCCAGTACAGCCAGGGTGCAGGAGCAATATGGTGTTCATTGTAATATTGTGCAAAAGACAAATTACTAAATGATGTACAAATGCAAAGAATGCAAAATTTGCGATAAGCCAAACTCCAACGATTTCTCAAAGATTTCCGAATAACTAATCTGTAAATATACATTTTTAATGCCAAAAAGAGCAGGTTTGAGAGGATCCTGCTTAGGCATTCAGAAACTAGCTTAGTTTGAATTAATGCCTTCTATCAAATTCTTGAGAGTTAGTGAATTCACTTATTCTATTTTCTTGACTTCCTGCATAATTAATAACCCAACTCAATCAAATTTCCCTGAATGAGCAAATGGATGAAATTTTATCTCAGAAATTGATAAAATCAAATTTGAAGCACATCAGTTTATCATTGTTGAAATCTCTTTTAGAAAGTATTGGTATAACAATGCAAAACCTATGGCCAATCCAAAACTAACTAGAGTGCCTATCAGAAAATATTCGGTAAGCTTTCGATCCTTTGCCCTTGAAAGATCATTAAATCTGAAAACGGATTTGCGGCCATCAGCCACCCGATCGCAGACCATTGATTTAAGACAATAAATCCAAAAACAAATAAACGCTCTAGCATTCCTATGTACTTACCTGCATTCTTGAGGGAGTCATCTGTATCCAAATCTTCAAATTTCCAGGAAGCCAACAAGAACATCATGATCACCGCGGATACTCTGGTCACACAAATCAAGCCGCAAAATTAAAAGTATTGTTTTGTCTTCAAATATAAACCATGTTGAAAAGCTAAATGCAAATAATAATGAGCAAGCGCAAACAATACGGAAAATGCAAGAGTTGGTCCGCAAAGAATAAAATTTGCCATTCAACTTTCCACTCAGCGAAACTTTCAACAAGTCTATAAAGTAATGAGTACCAGCAATGATCGCAATGACGGGCCAATAGTTCAAATTAAAATTTAATAGTGCAAGTAACAATGTGGTATGCACGAGAATATGCAAATACAAATACACAGATAGGCCTTTTCGTTCGGCTTTATCTTTGACCCACTTTTCTGGTTGTAAAACAAAATCTCCCAAAAGATGGGCCAATGTCAACAAAAGGATAATATTCATGAGCTACGTGCAATTTGTTCCTGAAAATAAATTTCCATCTGCATCACCTCGTCAAAGCCTCCCCTTTTTAAAGCTTCACTCACCGTGCTTTGAGATTTTTTCATTTTTTTAGCGATTTCCAATTGACTCTTTCCGGGATTTTCCAGATTCTGGACGATGACTTTACTTACGGCAACACTCCATTCATTCATAGTAAGTAAAGCCAATGAGAACATCACATTCAAACTCCTGTCCAAATCCGTTTCTCCCGACAAAATAGCCAAATTTTGCTTTTTTAAGCTATCAAAACATTGACCGGATTTGATAAATGCCTCTCCGGAGGCTTCAGTGATTTTAACGATTTTCGAGGATTGCTTTCCTAGACCGATACCTATGCGCACATCCAATCCGGGCTTTAGCCTGATCCCCGCTTTGATGTGTATAGCCAATTTCAAAGCCAAGTTCGCTTTTACCGCGATCTGAAAACTATCGCCTCTGTAAACTTCCCAGTTCTTGCCCTCCGTTCCATATTGGCTCAGGATCCCTTTAAGCTGGGGCAACCAAACCCGCTGTGGTCTGGTTCGGGAGGACACAATATCTCCAGTTAAGACTGCAATCATAGATCGTATTTGTCTGTGCAAATATCGCTTTTATAGACGATATTTCATAATATCGTTCTTAAATACGATAAATAAAATTTTCGGCTAGACGAACGATGGTGAAGAATGTACCGTTTTTACCAAATAAATGCAGGTAAGCATTCAATGGAAATTGCTAAAGCGATATAAATGCTTGTATATTTTAAATACAGGTGAATCTTTGCTTTTTTATTTCAATACATTCACCAACGTCGTAAACTAGTATTCAGCAAAAGCTTCAGGCGAATCAGATTTAGAACGTTTATCCAAGGATGATATCACAAATTGTGATATCATCCCTCCCTAGTCAATCAAGCAATTTTAAAATATAAATTGTAGGGTATAAAATGATGCCTGAATTTGGGTAATTAGGGTATAACTAGTGATTCAAATATTATGATTCATCAAATGTTTGGGGGAAGTATTTCAATTCCACCTCTTTCTGAGGTCGCTAATTGCGTCCTCAAACTTCAAATATATAGTGACATTCCACTACAGAAAGTAATACATATTGATAATCAACATTTTATACTAGTATAAATAAGGAACAATTTTGTATTTCTTTTCTGGAAAGGTCAAGCTTTCTTCTCTATATAAAGAAACACTACATAATTATATTTGCTTGTTTATCTGTTATTTATAATATTTTTTGCATGAATTATGAACTATATTTTATATATTTTGGTTTAAATACTGTAAATTTGTGAATCATAGAAACATGGAACGCAAAATACTTGAATTAAAAGCAAAACTTAAACCAGGTACAGTTTACCGGAGGGAAGATCTATTACTTTGGTCTAAATCGATAGATAGACATTTGGAGCAACTTCATGATGATGGCTCAGTAGAAAAATTATCTCAAGGGCTTTACTATGTTCCTGAAAAGAGTGTCTTTGGCAATGTACCTCCAGATGAAAAAAAACTTGTAAGCGCCTTTCTTAAAGAGGATCATTTTTTAATAACCTCGTTTAATGCCTACAATAGCCTTGGTTTAGGAACTACACAATTGTACAATGAACGAATAGTTTATAACCGGAAACGTCATGGCGTAGTAAAATTGGGTAAACGTTCCTTTCATTTTCATAAAAAGTTTGCCTTTCCAAAAAAAGCAACAGAAGAATATTTAATAGTTGATTTAGTAAATAATCTTGACCATTTAGCAGAAGATCAGGAAATGGTATTGACAAAGGTAAAGCTAAAGGCTCAGCAAATGAATAAACGAAATCTGAACCGCAATCTCAATCTTTATGGTAATGTAAGAACAAAAAAACTTCTTACTGCTGCATTTGCTTAATTTATATTACATAAAAAAGGTTTACTTACATAATCATGCCGAATTTGAAAATATTATCCGTATTCTTAGTGATGAAATGAATATAGATGCTGGACTAATTGAAAAGGATTATTGGATTATGCACGTATTATACGCTTTAAAAGTAAACGGATATGAATATGAATTGAAGGGAGGAACATCCTATCGAAAGGATATAAAATAATAGAAAGATTTTCAGAGGACATTGATATTCACATTCATCCGCCAACGGGTTTGGAATTAAATTTAAATCCCAATAATACCAATCCAGCTACATTAGCAAAGAGAATTAAATTTTATGATGACTTGTCCGAGGAGTTTGAAATCGAGGGTATTTCCAAAATAATTAGGGATCACGAATTTGATAATGATAAAACTTATTTAAGTGGGGGAATAAGGTTATTATATAAAAATTATTTTCCATCAACAGCAGGAGCAAAAGAAGGAGTTCTCCTCGAGGCCGGATTTGATAAAGCGGCTCCCAATAATAAGATTACTATTTCTTCCTGGACTTATGATAGGGCTATATCGCAAATTCAGTCCGAGATAATTGATAATAGAGCAATTGATATACCCTGCTATCACCCAGGATATACCTTTATCGAAAAGCTTCAAACAATAGCAACAAAATTTAGAAATGAATTGGAATCCGGGGAAATCAAGCAAAATTTTCTTAGACAATACTATGATGTAGCAATGCTTTTGCAACACGAAACAGTTAAGGAATTTATTGGTACTCCTCAGTATCAAGAACATAAAAAATTAAGGTTCCCCAAAACTGATTTTGATATCCCAATTAAGGAAAACGAAGCCTTTCTATTGGCAAATCGCGAGTTAAGAGATAAATTTAAAGAAAGATATGAATCTACGAAAAGTCTTTACTATTCAGGACAACCTGATTTTGATGATTTACTGAGAATCATTCATTCGAACATCGAGAGACTCTAATGTTAAAATTGGAATTATGTCTCCATTCGAATTTAGACAAATTAAGCTTGTTCATAGCCAACTAGGCCATTAAAATCAACATTCAGCTAAATTATCATATGTTTTTGTGAATTTGTATAAATTTATTACTTTCCGATACAAAATGTATTTATAATCGATTATCAAATAGATATAAAATAAAGGTACGAATAAGGTACATATTTATAGATAATGTGATACTATTGAAGTGCCTTAAATAAATTAGGATGCCTTTTTTGTAAAGATAGTTTTAATGAATCATGTAAGTTTTTACATTGATATAAAGTTTTAGATTTTGAAAGTTGATCCACAGATAAATTATACGTGTTCAAAAAATTTACATAGCTCAAATCAGCTTCATCTAAATTTGCGTTTTCCAAATTAGAATAATTTAATTTAGCATGACTCAAATTAGCATATCTCAAATTAGCATTTTCTAAATCAGAATATGTCAAATTAACATTTGTTAAATTAGCACCCACTAACTTGACACTCTGTAAATTAGCATATGCCATTTCAGCACTTATCAAATCAGCTTTACTCAAATCTGCTTCATTTAAATCACCTCTATTCAAATCAGCATTACTCAAATTGGCCTCCACCAAATCTGCATTTGCCAAATAAGCACCTCTTAAATGTGCTCTTATCAAAATTGCCATTAATGAATTAGTCTTATTTAAATAAATAGAATCCAGATTTTCGTCAAGTGTTAACACAGTCTTAAATAAAGTTGCTATAAACATTTTATCCTTCTTCAAAATAGCTCTTTCAAAATCAGCCCTATTCCAATCAGCATAATTTAATTTGGCTGATTCTAAATTGGCACTTTCAAATGTAGCGGTTTTAAAAATTTTAGCTAAAGTTAAGCTATCCAATGGTAGAAAACAAAGTGTAATTAACAATTGACCTCTTTCTGGGCTTTGCGGCCTATTTATTAAGCTATCTCCATCCATAAATCGATATGGTTTAAATGAATGACTTAATGCCGCAATCTGTCCAATTAGAGACTGGCTAAGTTTATATTTCCTGTTACTAATCTGTTCTTCTGACAATCCAATTTGTTGCCTTTCAATCTCCTTATCCACCTTATCCATTATATTACTCATTAAAACAACTAATGCGCTTCGCCTATTAGCTTCTTCTAAGGACATTTGGCGTTGAATGAGAACATTTTGGTTTTGCAGTAATTCATTTTGATTTATCAATAATAATGTTCCAGTTAGACCTCCTAAAGAAAGGAAAATGCTCAAAACCCATTGCCACCACCAATTTCTAAATCTATTCCAAATAAACCAATTCATTAGTCGTGGCACAACAAACTTAATCCGTTTACGAACATCAGGTGGGACTTCGCTTGGTAGTGCCTCAGTAAATCGTTCAGTGAGCGCATCTGTAATTTTATGAGCATCATCTATAATCCCACCCGAATTAGCTGTATCGCTCCCAAAGAGAACTGAGGTTACTTTTCTCTTAAATGCATAAAATAAGATAATAGAAAAAACAGCCACACCAAAAGTAAATAAAGTTATTCTATACAGTAATTTAGTAATTTGAGGTAAGTGTACTTGGTATATCAAAATAATTACAATGCCAAGTAAAACGCCTATTATTAATATACCTGGAATAAAGTTGCGTAGGTCTAAGTGCTCATTGCTTCTTTTATTTGCAGATCTTGTTTGAACTTTTTTAGATGCCTCTTGGTTACTGTCACTTTGATTTTTTCCCATAATGAAAACTATAAATGCATAGGTTTTTAAAAGCAATAAATAATATTAAATCCTGATAAATTTACCACTCTTAATTATTCCTTTTAAATAAGGCAATTGAATTAAATACACACCCTTCTGCAAATCCTCCAAATCTAAATACCCACCATTTATAACATATTTCTGAACAGAAATTCCTGAACTTATAGAAATGACATTCACTTGAATTTGATCCACAAAATCTGGACTATAAATCAAATTATTAGAGGTTATATTTGGATATAGCGATAATTCGGAATCGGAATTAATATTATTGACATGTGTTGTACCAAGTTTTAATCTTGCAAGATTATACTTTGTGAAACCAGTGAAGTTGGCTCTACTGTAAAATATAAATTGGAATTGTATTCCACATAATAAGAAAGCAAAAAAGTCATGTTTATATTTCGTTTTACAAATTCTACATTATTAGCATCAAAAAAACCCAGACCCATAATATTGCTCGAATACCCAAAATACAATTTATTTTGAAAGTCAAATAGCGGATAAATTTCGTTCCTGAATTTAAAATTAGCGAATGGATCAGCTATTGAATAGTTAGGCGAATTACCACCAATTAATTTAATACTATTGCTTTGTTCATCAAGTAGCCCTAATTGACTGTTGCTGAATCCGTGATAAATAAAATATATTTTGTTGTCAAATTTAATTGGATATCCTAAATATCCAATGTCGGACATTGATATATTATCAATCAAATCAAACTTATTATTTGCCCATTTACACAACTGGTATTTTCCAAATTTATTTAAATACCTGAAAATTAAAAAATCATTTGTTGCAAATAAATGTCCTTTTACACCCGAACTACTTTCTAAAACATTATCAGGATTTGTCAAAATTGTTATTGATTGGCCATCAAAATAACCTAATTGCAAAGATTTAAAAGGATTGAAAATAAAAAATAGTGTACCATCAAATTCCGTAAAATATGGATTATTATTAATCTCGCTATAATACATTGAGCCATTAATTGGATTCCTGATTAATTGAATAGTGCTCCCATTAAATTTAGCCAAATGGTAATGATATGCCTTGTCTCTGTATAAATAAAATAGTTGATTCTGAAAAACTACAGGTTTAAATAAATAATATGATTGTACATCTCCTTTTGTAAAATTATTCTCATTGTCTGGATTGAGAACCTTAGTCAATCTGCCCTCCTTGTAATAAACCAAATTTAAGTAATTATTGGAATCACGGTAAATAAAACAAAGTGCGTCATTATAAATAATTGGCGGACCCACAAAGCCCAAATCAATATTTGAAAAATTACTTACCAATTCAATCCTACTATCAAAATATTTTGCCAAATGAAAATTTCCTTCCCTGTTTCTATACTGTATAAACAAAGTATCATCAAAAATAATTGGGTGGCCAAAGTATCCAAAATCATTCCCATTAATTAATGGAACAAGGTTATATTTTGATCCATCGTATTCAGCAATGTGATAGTTCCTTTATCAGTTTGATACTGAACTATTAGTTTATTATTGTAAATTATTGGTTTTGGTGCATAGTAATCCATTAGCGGGCTAAATGAATATGAGTTAACACCAGGATCTATTAAATTAAAATTAGGTATAATCTCAATTTCCTGCGCACACAAATAAAAATTCCAAAAACAACTAATAAAAGCGAACCAAAATTTAGGCTTTAGGTTATTTATCATATTAAAATAAATTATAATATATTACATACATTAATATGGCAATTTAATATATTTAACTTAGTCATGCTAATTATTTTGCAAGATTAACAATCTGTGCAGTTGCAGAAACTTTGAATCAAATGCCAAACAAGACAAAAATTAAATAAAATTAGTCGCTGCCCACCTATGCAAGAAGTGTTTTAATAAAGGAACTATTAGTATCTCTCTCAGGTCTTTCCAAAAGCTTCACATGGCTCAAATACTTTTTAGTTGGTTTTCCCGCATAATATTTTTTATAGTGTTTTTGACTGATTCGATCAATCAAATCATCTGATTGGAAATATATTCTAAATGCCTTTTCAAGTCGTCTGTAACTTTTGCTGAATGTCTGCTTTTTATACATACAACCCTTAAACGCTAAACGGTGGCAAAAATAGGTGTCAGCTAAATATAGCTTTCGGCATCGTTTACCAGAATGGGGGCAAACGAAATACCAAACAAAACCCTTGCCCAAATTAGAAGGGGCTGAAACAAGTTGCACTCTGTAATTTATCGGGACTTCATTGCAGTTGTAATCCATTTCAAGGTAAAGGCTTCCGGATTTGGTATTTACAATTATGGAAATACTGCCTGTTTTATTTCCGTTCCTGCTCCATGTTATTGTTCCCCTTTGCCATTGGTTCGGCTTTAAATATCCGTGTTTTTTCAAAAAAGATATACTAACCGTTTTCAGGTCATCGTATAAGGTTGGGAAAGTACAGGGCTTTGGCATTGATAATTATTTTGAGAAAATGATACCTAAATCATTAAGGAATTTTACTTAATCATGCCATTGTCGTATTTTATATTCATCGGGTTCCCCCAGTCGATGTGTAACGCTTTCAACCTTTGGCAATACAAACGGTATAAGTTTACAAAGTATGTTTAGCCGTTGTATTGGTTCAAGGTCTTTAAGTGTTTCGGGTAACTGTTCAAGCTCCTTTTTCATTAACTCTTTAAGGGTGTCCCTTATGTTCCCGGTCAAAGGCTTATTATACTCAACCTGTGGTTTATCATTTTTCAGCCTTTCAGTTTGGCTCTTTAACAAGTCCCTTATTTCACTTAAATCTCTTTCCCGAAATCAGAAACCCTTACAAACTTGTAAACCCTTTCGTAAACAAATATTCTTTGTGCTGGGGTTAATTTTGCTTTCTCCATATCATTGGAAAATTCCTGAATTGCTTTCAGAGGTGTTTCGTGCTGTTTTGTTAAAATATTCACAGCATTATCAAATAGCTGTAATGGTGTTTCAGGATTTTCAAAATTGCCTTGCAACAATACTTCGCAAAGCAATTCAAAGGTGTATCTGTTCCAATGTTCGTTTTCTGTTTTAAAGTAACTTTCAAGTCTTTCAATTTCTTTTACTTTCATATCGATTAAAATTTTTGGTTAATAGTTTTTCAAATCTTGTAATTCGTTTGAGGTATGGTAAATAGGTTGGGTTGAAAGAACTATTTTTTCAAAGTAGTTTTCAAGTTCGGTAATATCCTGTTCCCAGCTTTCGGGCTTTAGTTGTTCGGGCTTACTGAAATAGTAAACGGGTTCAGGCTGCTCAAATGGTTTCACCTCAACCAATGGTTGAACGGCTGGGGGTGGTTCGGTGGCTTCGGGTTCAGGTAAGGCAAACGCTTTGTAATCGTATTTTATTAAATAGTCGGCAAGGTCAAAACCTTGTTTCTTTTCGGCTTCGGTGGCTTTGCGTTCCAGTAAATCGGAAACGGTAAATATTGCAATGTGTGAAAGTTCCTTTGCCTTGTTGCTCCATTTCTCAAACCCGTTGAGGTCGGGAAATAGTGTAACAGTTCGCCCCTTTAGTATGCTGCACTTTTCAGCGTTCAGGTTGGTAAGGCTGCCAACGGCAACCCAAATAAACTGGGGCAAATATACGCTGGCAATTACAGCCGTTTTTTCGCTTTCAACTATGGCAACGGGTTTTGTTTTATCCTTAAGTAAGTGTTCACCAAACAAACATTGCCTTAACTCAAATTCAGGCTGTTTAATGGCTTTGTGTACCCAGTAAACAGGTAGTTCAAGGTTCTTTACTCTTTTGCCTGTGGTGGGGCTGTAAAGCATTATTTTGCCCGTTCTAATATTGCCATGTGTATCTATTTGCCAAAATACCGTTGCACCGTTCCAATGTTTTGAGGTGGCAATAAAATAACGGCTTACCAGTTGGCTGGCAACCTCATCCCCGAACAGGCAAATAAGGAACTGTACAAAATGGTTCGTTTCAAACGCAATGGGGTTCAGGCTGGCTTTGAATATCTCAACAGGAATGAATGAAACGGGCTTTGGTTGAGGTTTAACAGGACTGGGCTTGTATGCTTTGGGCTGGGGTGTATCAAAATGAAATATTGTTATCCTGATAATATTGTTTCGGGGTGTAATGGTAGCCGCAATTACTTTCACGGTTGCACCTGCCAACGATGGGGTGTATTTGTTCGCCTGTTTCCGTATCAATGTACCGGGAAAAGGTTTTATCCCTTTGCTGGCAAATTGGGCAACGGTAACGGGTATTCATTCCCTTGTATGGTTCTAATATGTATCGGTGTTCACTCATTATTTACCTCTTTAGTGTAACAGGTGTAACAGTTGTAACAGGGTGTTACAGGTGTTACAACGTGTTACAGTCCTTTATAATTCTGCTTACTTTCATGTGAGAAATACCCAGTTCAGCCCCTATTTCCCGAAGGCTTCGCCCTTGCTGCTTTAGTTCGCTTACCTTTTCGTTCAGGTTTTCTTTGTCCTTTTCGGTGTGCTGTTTCAGGTGTTCCCATTCCTTACCGAAATTCACAAACTCAAACAATAAGAAATTGTGGGGCTTATCAATTTGACAAACACAAACATTTTCAGCATCGTAAATCCATTCGGTGTTCCGTTGCTTAATCTGTTTCAGGTATCGTAAATTTTTGTCGCTGTGGCTTTCACCTATTGAAAAGGAACTATCACAAAAGTTTATTAGCATCTTACTGCCTTGTAAATCATTTCGGGTAATTGGTTTTGATAAATCCCTTTTTGGTGTGTGTGCAAGTGCTAAAATTGAAAGCCCGTATTTGTTTTTTAATGCTTTCAAATGTTTCATTAAGGGCAAAGCATCTTTAGCCTTTTCGGTTTCATTTTTGAGGTAAGTAAGGTTATCAATGATTAAAACCTTTGCCCCTGTTTCGGTAATACTTCGTTCCAATGAATGGTTGAGGTAATCCTCAAAGGTTTGGGCTTCGGGTATGCTGGCATCGGGGTTTATTTCAACCCGTATAAAGTTGTTATCAAAATTGTAGTGCTGTTCAAACTTTATTGAATATCGGTTTTCAAATTGTTTTTCAGTTAATTCAAAATCAAAGTACAAAACCAGTTGCTTTGGTGTTTCCAGTTTAAAGCCCGTATCTGTTCGCCCTTGCTTATACTGTTACCAATTTGCACGGCTAAAATTGACTTACCTAAATTGGTGTCGGCAAACAAAATACATAGTTCACCCTCAAACCAAAATTCACCAAAAAGCATTTTTGGAATAGGTCGGGTTTTCGCCTGTTCAATCCAACGGCTGGCTGTTTTAACGGTGAACAGTCCTTTACTTTCTTTGGCTTCATTACCTTGCTTAACTAGCTGTTCAGCTTCGGTTTTAATATCCTCAACCCCAATACCGTATTTATCAAGTTCAAAATTTGTTTTAAGTTCCATAATTAGAAAAGGCTTAATTGGGTTAACAATTGCTTCGGGGCATTATTAGGGTTGGTAGTTAAATACCATGCTTTGAAACTTGTTTTTTTACATAGTTTCTTTTCTGTTTCCCAAAGTCGCCCTGCCTTTTCTAAATCACGCTTATACCTGCAAATATTTTTTTGATAAATACCTGTGGCATCAGCAATCATTGAAGCTGTAGCAATATGTTCTTGTAAGTATTTAAATATGGTTTGTAACTGCCGTAAAGGTGTATTACATTCGTCCTGTCTTTTATGATGGGGGGTGCTCAGTGTTTTATCCATTGTTACCCCCTTTCTTTTTTAGGTAAGCTTCGGCTTCCTTTTCAATCTCTGCGTTTGACTTTTTGCGCCCTTGTTTAAGGTATTCAAGCAATTCGGTTCGGGAAAAGTATAAGCGTTTGCTACCTTTCATTACTGGCAATTCACCTTTTGATACCTTGCTATACATTGTGGGTACAGTAAGGCTTAAAAATTCGGCTGCTTCCTGAACGGTTAAAAGCTGTTCAGGTTGATTTGTGGATTCCCCCTTTATTGGGAAATTTTCTGCTTGTGCTTCTTTTATCCAACGCTTAAAGATTGGTTCTAACTTAGATAAAGGGACGTTAAAAAATACTTGCTCCATTATTAATATTTTTTTAATAAATAATAGTGCAAGAAAAAAAAAAGGTAACCAGTTACATAATAGTTACTTTTTGAAAAAATAAACATGAAGCCTTAATCTTCGGCCTTATTTTCTTTTAAAAATATAATATCGTTCTCAACTTTAGTAACCGTTTGTTTATAGTTTTCTTTGAGAAAAGGTAGAATTAATTCAAGTTTTTTATCGGGTAATCCTTCCTTTCGTTTATACGTTTCTTAGCTTCGTAAAACTTTGTTTTAAAATTAGAAATAGTCGTATTTACATGATGTCTTCTCATAAATTGAAGCATTCGATTTTTAATCATCCGGTTATCTGGGAGTAAGTTTGTATCATCTGCGTAATAAAATATAGTTGCCCATTCAATTACACTAAATATAGCTGAGCTCAATCTCTCATTCTTTAAACTATTTAGCCATTCGAGTTCAGCCAAAAGAAAATTTAAAACTTGTTGGGGAACTGGAATTAAATTATTTACAATAGATGGTTCGACATTTGAGCTAACATTATTTGGATAAATAGGAGTTGCCAATATTTGTTTCATATCCTTAATTAGAGCTTGACAAAACTCCTTCTTTCTATCCAATGAATCCAATTTCTCCAAATTTTCCGAAATTCCATTTGTAATCTTTAAAACAGTATCCTGCACAGATTTTATGGTGAACTGTTCTATCGAAGTAATTTTAGAGTGCCAATTATAGCTTTTATCTTCCATAATTGCATATTTAATACAATTTTGTCGGCTGCTTCACGTTTGGTTTGATCAACAATTTTTGCGTAAATCTGTGTGGTTTTGAGTTCACGGTGTCGCAGCATTTTGGAAACGGTGTAAATATCAGTTGCCTTTGATAGTTGCAAGGTGGCAAACGTATGCCTGAAACAATGAAAAGTAATATCCTTTTTATTCCGGCCGCTCAATCCACTGGTACAGGTGTTTGTTTTCGTATGCTGAATAAGTAAGCCCTTCAAATACTTTATTGGTGGTTTCTTTGCTTTCACCCATTATTCTGTAAGCCTGTTCGGAAATAGGCAACACCTCAACCCTTTTTTTTTTGTTGTGTAAAATGTATTGAATAACCGTTTTCAACGCTGTAGTGTAATTCGCCCCAAACAAGGTTTTTAATATCTGAAAACCTCAACCCTGTAAGGGCTGAAAACAGGGCTGCACGTTTCAATAAAGGGTTGTTACATTCCGTTTTTACAAGGCTGTTCAGTTCCTCAATGGTTAAAAAATTCCTTCGGGTTTCTGCCTGTTTTATGGGTTCAATTTTAGCGTTCAGGTCGTTTTGTAAATAACCGTCTTTAAACGCTTGTTTCAGGGTTGCTTTCAGTTTATTAAAATAGGAAACGGCTGAATTTTGGGCAAGGGTTGATTTATTGCTCTTATTGCTTTTGGTAGTTAGTAAATACTCTTTGAACTCATTACAAAACTTTTCGCTGAGGTCTGCAAATTTCAAGTTGCCATTTGTAAATGCTTCAAGGTATTTGTAAGCGGAAACCCAGTTATCATGGTTACTAGCTTTGCGTTTGTCGGCAAGGCTTTTGAAATAGGCAACAAAATTCTGTTCGCCCTGCTCTTTAATCTTTAGTTGTTCCTTTTCGTACCCTGTGTAAATTTCGGGTTTGTTCAAATGGTTTTCCCGTTTCTGCCTTATCTGCTCAGCAAGCTGTAAAGTTTCTTTATTATGCTGTTTATCAATAGGGTTCTTTGCCTTATCAAAAAGGTACAGCCCTAAAAATTCCCTTCGGGTTGGTTCGCCTGTTTCCGTGTGGTATGGCAGGGTAATAATCCAGGTACAAAGTTTGCCGGTTTCCTGTAATGGGTTTTGTCTCAGTTTTACTTTTATGGCCATTGGATGAATGAATTATTGATCTTTTCCCGTTTTGAATCCAATTCGTTTACGATCCTGTTGTTCCTTTTGCTTCTTATCCTTTTGTAGCAAGTAATTTAGTGCTTCATAAACATCTTTAAATTGCTTGTTGTACTTTGTTTCAAGTTCTTTAAGCTTTTCTGTTAAATCCTTATGGCTTAATGCATACTGCCTTATAAATACAAAGGCTCTCATTATTGCAATATTTAGCTGTATAGCTTTTTTACTTCTCAAAATGCTTGAGCATTGATACTCCCTGTTCTGTAAATGCAAAGGGAGTAGCTGGGCTGAATTTTTATCCTTCAGGTAGCTTATCACAAATTGTGATAAGCTCTTGCCACTCAATTTTTTGTGAGTTGAAACATAAAGTCATTAGGGAAACGATCTATATTTCGTTTGACTGATTGCTTTAATGCTCTGGTTTCTACTTCATAGAGCTCAGCAAGATCAAAGTCCAGCATTACCTTCTGTCCTCTGACTTCATATATTTTGCTTTGGATCATTTTAAGTTGCCTATCTATTAGATTTCATTAAATAATTGATCAATATCTATTCTTTTTATTCTTGTTAGTCTTAAAGATAAATTCATTGCCGAATAGTCCCCTTCTCAATTGATCTGTAAATACTTCTTGGACTTGTATTTAATAATACTGCTGCTTCCTTCACCGTCAGAAAATGCTTTGCCTGAATTTCTAATATCGGCTTTGCCTTAATCCGAATGGTTTCTTCATTACTGCGCTTTACTTTATTGACTCTGACCTGATCCTTATGCGCTCGTTTTGCACAGGTATCACTACAATAACGGGTGTAAGTGGTCCGGGCGATAAAATCCTGACCGCAAAGCTGACAAATCCTTTGTACCCTGATATTAGAGGTCATTAAGCGTAAATAAGAGTCATTAAGCGTACATAAGGGACATTAAGTGACAAAAAAAGGGGAAATGACCGCCCTGAATTTGTACCTCATGCCCCAAGGTACAATAAAGGTACAAAATAATTATAAGAATACGGAGAACAACAATAACTAACAATAAATAGTACTTATATTATATTGCTATCTATCAATACATTACATATTATTATTATATTGTTATTAATAGTTGTTTACAGCAGTTACTTTCCGATACAAAACTTACTAAATATATTCCCCAAAATCTCTTCCGTGTGAATTTCCCCACTAATTTCGAAAGTTCATAACTCATTCGACGGATTGACTGTGCCAACAGATCGGTAGCGCCATTTGGTAACTAACAGTCGTTCGGCATCTTGTAATGCATACTGGGCTTGTACGAGCGACTTCATGTGCCGCGCATTGATGGCATCGGCATTTGGTTTTCCTGCAATCACCGTCAGTATTCCAGTGCGAATGGCATTTCCTAATTGAAAACTATCCAGCAATTCCTGGATGCGTTTATTTACTTGATTCAATAATTTTTTAAAAACCAGCCGGTCAGCAAATTCCACATCCTCTTCACTAAAATCAAGTTCCAATTCAATGAGACTTTGAAACTGCACCAACTGACTTCTCAATTCTGTGATTTCGTTGCGTATACCACCCTTCAACTGATTGATCGCTAATCGGTGCGATGCTTCCGTTTCTGATGCAATTAAATCGGCTACGGCTTCGGCTTGTGAAAGATCCATCTTGCCATTGAGAAATGCACGTTGTGTGAATTCTCCAGGCTGAGCCCATTCGGCTCCAAACCGCGTGAGCAAATTCGTAAGCGGTGAATAATAAATACAGATCCATGACAGCTGATTTCAACGACGTCCTCACCGGTATAGGAATGTGGAGCTTTAAAAACAGACACCAAAACCTCATCTATTTCGACACCTGTTTCGTCGCATATTTTTCCAAATACGATTTGCGGCGCTTTGCTGAGTTGTAAATTTTTAACTGAAAATATTGCTTTCAAAATCGCAACAGATTTTTCACCCGACATTCTTATAACTGCAATGGCACTCATTCCGGGTGCAGTGCTTAAGGCGACAATCGTGGTAGATTCCTTGTGATCATTTTATAAAATACAGCAAAGCTAAAATGGTTTTCTTCTATTCGTTAATTTAGGATTTTGAGTAAGGTGTGGATGAATATGTATTGGGGTTATGTGGTTTTCACCATGCTTGCGTTGGGGTTCCGCAGATTTCCCAGATTTAGTTCCCGCAGAAAGCGCAGATTGGCTTCATCCTACAGAATTTATCTGCGAAATCAGCGGGAACCCTTCATGCATTCAAAAGTACTCCCAACAGCCACTCACTTTCATCACACACCATGCGGAAACTTATTTGTCATCCTTTTTGTTGAATCTTATGGATGTATATCCATTTGAATATTACCATGAGAAGGCATAACTTTGCCGCTAAACAAACGATAAATGAGCATTAAAGAGCAAATGGTCACCAGCGGAAAAAAAGGTGGCGTTATATAAAAATTACGTTCATGATTTTAGTGGCTTTGGGTTTAGCTTATTGTTTACTTTGTTTTTCGCCGATTACAGCGGAAG
This sequence comes from Saprospiraceae bacterium, assembly GCA_016719615.1. Taxonomy (NCBI): domain Bacteria; kingdom Pseudomonadati; phylum Bacteroidota; class Saprospiria; order Saprospirales; family Saprospiraceae; species Saprospiraceae bacterium. Next base: position 1,839 of record JADJYQ010000008.1, on the reverse strand, counting down.
GCACACGCACAGGATACGTAACGAAAATCAGTCACAAGGGATATGTTTTCAAAACTTATGAAGGCGAATTGAATTTTGATTCTTGAGGCACTGCTGCTAAAGGTTTACCATCTGATAATGTTTGGTATTTTTCTGTGACCAATTCTAAAGTAGCAAAAGATGCTGAAGAAGCCTCCAAATCAGGCAGCAAAGTCACCTTACACTATAAACAAAAATACATTAAAATTTTCACTGCGTGGGGATACTGAATATTTGGTTTATAAAGTAGAAGGCTTGCATCAAGCTCAACCTGCAACACAAACACCACCGCCGGCAAATCCACAAATTTTACCGGTGCTTCACCAGATACGAGCCGTTAAAAAAATGATAGGCTAAATTCAGGAGAGCTGAGATAAGCAAGTGCTCCCATATAAACAAATTGAATTACAGGCCACCTCCTGCTCTTCGTTTCTTTCCACATGACGGCAATGTACTCGCGAGGCATGCATGGCAAATGCATAAAAGAGGATCAAAGACAAACTTGTTTTTGAATTATAAAATACAGATCCATCCGGTCGCAATTCTGCGCCATTTTTGTCTCAATAAAACTTCATTTTCAGAAGTACCCAAACTGTAAATAGTTGACATGGTTCCTACAAAAACTTCACGGGCTGCAAATGAAGTGATCAATGCAATGGAAATTTTCCAATCAAATCCGAGAGCGGTTCAAATACGGGCTCTATAAATTTTCCAATTTTTCCGGCAAAGAATGCTCCAACTTCGTTGCATCTATTTCATTTTCCAATTGTATCGGATCTAATTGTTCTAATCTGCCTTTTCCCGCAATCCGTTTCAACTTGTTGCACCGCCGCTCCAGGAAAAGCTTTCCAAAACCACACAAAAACAACACTGATCATCAAAATGATGCTCCTGTCTCGTATGACAAATGTTCTCACTTTATCATAAACAAACCAGCAGAACATTCTTCAAACTAGGCCACCGATAGTCTGGAAGTTGTAAATCAAATAACTCAAATCATCTGATTTTACAAAAAATCGAATGATCGCAGCTGTAAGTAAAGCCAGTATACCCAGGCAGTACAATCCCATGAATGCAATGCCCTGACTGTTGAATATTCCAAAAACTTCTTCAAGGGCACCACAAAACCAATCAATGCAGTGTATACCGGAATACGGGCAGAACATGGAACAGCGGATCACAAACATGGTGACCAAACGATTTCTTTATTATTGATATTTCGCGTTGACAAGATGGCAGGAATTGTACATGCTCCGCCACTGATCAATCCAACTAGTGATCTTCCATTTAATCTGAATTTGCGGGAGAATGTGATCAAACATGTAAACAACTCCGGCCATGTATCCCAATTCTTCCATCCATCCGATTATTAAAAACAACAAGGCAATTTGCGGTATAAAACAAGTACGCCGCTCAATCCCGGAATGATCCCTTTTAGAATCAAATCGGACAAACCATCCATGAGTGGTTACTTCACTTAATACACCTTTGTAAAGAAGCAAATGCGGATTCTATATAATCCATCGGGATCGATGCTCAGGAAAAAATGGCCTGAAAGACCAAAACATGACCATTATAAAAACAGCCCCAAGTATAGGTGTGTTAGCCACCCCGATCCAATCGCAATGTCCGCGTATTGAGTTGTTCAGCTCCTCCTAATTTATTTTCTGCAATCCAGGATTCAATCAAGTGATACCTCGACATTGTTTCAATTTGGAGGCTCAGTGATTTTTTGTCAAATGTCTGCTGGGACTAAACTCATCAATTTTTTGTGCGTAGTGTATCCGTAAATAAAAATGATATGGAGCTTGTCGGTCCTTC
>JADJYQ010000007.1:300000-431078 GCA_016719615.1 Saprospiraceae bacterium | reverse complement strand
TGCGGACCTGTACCTTCATCAGAGATCAATTTGGGAAGTCCTGTGACAAGCGATAATTGTGGTGTAGCAGGAACATCCAATAATGCGCCCCCGACCTATGCTTTAGGAGTTAAAAATGTAAAGTGGACGGTCACAGATTTATCGGGTAATACGAATACCTGTATTCAAAAAGTTACGATCAAAGCAGGCAGTTGTGGCACACCGCAACAGGTCTATCAAACTGATATTACCCAAACCAGCGCAAAAATCAAATGGAATGCAGGAGTTCCTTGTGCTACTGATTATCAATTGCGCATCAGATATGAAATTTCCCCGGGTATATGGTCATCCTGGTCAGGCTGGAACAATCATTCCGGTCCCGGATTGGAGCATTTATTTTCCGGCTTGTCACCCAACAGATATTATCACTATCAAATTCGCTCAAAATGTGGATCAGCAACCAATTCAAATTCGATCAATGCTTGGTTTACAACTTTACCTTCGGGAGGTAGTCTTCAAAAGAATGACGATCCTACAAGCAGAATTTATAAAGATCAGGAGCAACATGAAAACATTTCTCAGGGATTTGTTGGAGACCCGACAAGTTTATTCGTATCACCCAATCCTGCAAGAGAAATTCTTTTTCTCCATTTTTCCGGATTTCATCTCGCTGAAAAGCAAATGACTCTAATGGATGTACAGGGTAAACTTATTTTGAATGCAAAATTACAGGCTACAGAAAACGAAATCGAGATCGATTTGCATAAATTGAATGTAACATCCGGTATTTATTTCATAAGAATTTCCAATGGAACAAAGCAAATCACAAAACAATTCATTGTTGAAAAATAAATGGAATTATAATGATGATCATGTATTTCCATGAGGTAATCCGTTTTATTTCCCGCTCATTTACACCAATAAATCTATCTGCATAAATGAGCGGGAAATAAAATCATGTTGGTAAAACAAAGTTTTTCTTCCAACATCAGCAAATATATTTGTCCTTAAATGTCTTTTAAAAAAGAGTGCTTGTTGCGAATGTTCACATCCAACAAATCAATAATCCGGGTCTGTTTTAAAACTTTTATAAATTGGCTTTTGATAGGATCGATATGCACATGAAACGGACAAGGTCTTTTCGAATTACATTTCTCCCACTTCAGTACGCAATGATCTAATGGATCGTTAGGGTCTGTGAGTAAAAGCAATTCCAACAAGCTGGCATTTAGCGTATTTTCATTGCTTTTGAATCCTCCATTAGGTCCTTTTATGGAATCTATCCATTGTGCATCAGCAAGTTTTTTAAAAATTTTAGCTAAAAAATGCTTGGGCGCATGAATCCTTTGTGCGATAACATCCATTTGAATATACTTGTCATGAGAAGCTTCCTTTGATAGATACAACAATCCCCTCACGGCATACCCAAATGTTTTTGATGTCAGCATTTTGAATTTAAAGCCAAAATTATTTTTTATATAAATTGTGATGGCTGATAAGAATCATGGATTCCGGTGATATTCGTCATATATCATTTATTCAAGTTGCGCCAACTTTGACCATAATAAAAGACATGGATGTCCATAATTAATTTCAAAAATCAAATCAATATGAAAAATACAATTTTAAATGTTATTGGTATTATATGTGTCAGCATCATGCTCCTTCAATGTAAGGGTGGAGTGAAGGAAGATCAGCCGACCGTAGATTTTGCGGAACTTCAAAAGGGACAACCGGAAGTTCATGGAACGGAAGTAAAGGATGCAGAAATTGTAATGAATACGCCTTTGAATCAGGAATGGGTGAAAGGTGGCGAAAATATTTACAATCTGAAATGTCTCGCTTGTCATAAACTAACGGAAGATAAGTTGGTCGGACCCGGATGGAAAGGCGTTACTAAAAAGAGGTCGCCATCCTGGATCATCAATATGATTATTAATGTCGACATGATGTTAGAAAAAGATCCGGAAGCGCAAAAACTCTTGGAGCAATGTTTAGTGCGTATGCCGAATCAGAATGTGAGCAAAGAAGAGTCCCTTCAGTTATTGGAATTTATGCGCAAGAATGATGGTGAGATGTAAGCAGAAATTGCAAACTATTTTTTTACAATAATCATATAACTATGTCAATTAAAATGAAAATGAGCATGGCTGCTTTAGCCATGCTGGGGCTGATTTTTGTCTTTTCAACGGGCTGTAAACCCAAAGGGGTGCAATCTGCTGTAGGTGGAAACTCAGCTGTTAAATCATTTGTTCCTCCCGGAAAATACGATGAGTTTTACAATTTCGTCTCCGGTGGATTCAGCGGCCAAATGGCTGTTTATGGTTTGCCTTCGGGCAGATTATTCAGAGTGATTCCGGTATTTTCTGTAGATCCGGAAAAGGGATATGGATATTCGGAAGAATCAAAGCCCATGTTGAATACTTCTCATGGCTTTGTCCCTTGGGATGATTTACACCATCCGGCCTTATCTGTTACTGATGGCATACACGATGGTCGTTGGGCTTTCGGGAATGCCAATAACACACCTCGTATAGCGCGCCTTGATCTCAAAACATTCAGGACTGCCGAAATTCTTGAGATCCCAAACAGCGGTGGTAACCACTCTTCACCTTTTATTACTGAAAACACAGAATATGTTGTCGCCGGTACGCGCTTTAGTTTACCCATGGGCGATAAATTGGATGTGCCGATCAATACTTACAAAGAAAATTTCAGAGGTACGGTGAGTTTTATTTCTGTTGATCAACCAACCGGTCGAATGAACATTGCATTTCAAATTTTACTTCCCGGTATCAACTTTGACCTGGCCCGCGCAGGAAAAGGAAAATCGCATGGTTGGTTTTTCTTCAGCTGTTACAATGCAGAAAGAGCCAATACTTTATTGGAAGTCAATGCCAGTCAAATGGATAAAGATTTTATAATGGCTGTCAACTGGAAAAAAGCAGAGGAATATGTAAAAGCGGGAAAAGCTATGAAGAAGTCTGTTCGCTATGCACATAATGTTTATGATGAAGCAGCACATATGGCAACTTCAAAAATCGAAACAGAAGTACTCGTTCTGGACCCCAAAGATTGTCCGGATATGGTTTATTTTATGCCTTGTCCAAAATCTCCGCATGGATGTGATACAGATCCATCCGGTGAATATATCGTCGGTAGTGGAAAATTAGCTGCATTGATTCCTGTTTTCTCTTTTACAAAAATCCAGGAAGCTATAACTGCAAAAAATTTCGATGGAGATTATGAAGGCATTCCAGTTTTAAAATACGACGCAGTATTACACGGCGAAGTTAAAAAACCCGGTTTAGGTCCCTTACATACAGAATTTGATGATAAAGGAAATGCCTATACTTCGTTTTTCGTTTCTTCAGAAATTGTAAAATGGAGAATCAGTGACTTACAAGTGTTAGACAGGGTTCCAACGTATTATTCAATTGGCCACCTTTGCGTGCCCGGCGGTCCAACAAAGAAACCATGGGGAAAATATGTGATCGCGTATAATAAAATAACCAAAGACCGTTATTTACCAACAGGTCCCGAACTTACTCAAAGTGCACAACTCTACTCCATTGATGGTGAAAAAATGCAGTTGATTCTCGACTTTCCTACCATAGGTGAGCCGCATTATGCAGAAGCAATTCCTGCTGAATTGATCATGAAAAATTCTACCAAAATTTATAAGTTGGAGGAAAATAAAAATCCATACGTAGCGCTTGGAGAAAAAGAGGCAAAGGTTGTTAGAAAAGGTAACGAGATCCATGTATATATGACTTCGATCCGTTCTCACTTTACACCGGATAATATAGAAGGAATTAAATTGGGAGATGTCGTATACTTCCACGTTACCAACCTCGAACAGGACTGGGATGTACCACATGGATTTGCCGTAAAAGGAGCTAACAATGCGGAATTGCTGATCATGCCGGGAGAAACACAAACTTTGTTGTGGAAACCAGAGCGTGTGGGTGTGTATCCAATGTATTGTACCGACTTTTGTTCTGCTTTGCACCAGGAAATGCAGGGTTATATTAGAGTAAGTCCAGCGGGTGCCAACGTTCCACTTACATTCTCAACAGGGGAGCAAGCCAAAGCTGCCCAATAAATTTTGATTTAAATAATATTTATCTTTTCAAAAGCAAAAAATATGAAAACGATTTTTCAATTCATGATGATGATAAGCTGTTTAATACTTATCTCATGTCAGGGTGGTGAGAAAACGCAGGATGCGGGAACAGCGGCAGTAGAAACACAGGCAGCAGATTTGGGACAGGCTGCAGTGCAGGATGATGATTCACAAAAAGACATCGTGAAAATAGCTATAGGTTCTGCTGATCACACAACCCTCGTAAAAGCACTTCAACAGGCTGAATATGTAAATGATCTTGCCAATGCCGGACCCTTTACAGTTTTTGCACCAGTCAATGCGGCATTTGAAAAACTGCCCGCAGGAACAGTTGAAAACCTGATGAAGAATGAACAGAAAGCTGCTTTGCAAAATATTTTAGAGTATCATGTTGCATTAGGCGTTTACAGAGAGAATATGTTTCGCGACGGACAAACCATCAATATGGCCAATACCAAAAATATTAGTATACAATTGAAGGATGGTAAAATCATGATCAACAATTCTGCAAATGTAGTTGCAACGGTACCAGCTTCAAATGGTATCATCTATGTGATTGATGCCGTTTTGTTGCCTCCTGAATAGTAATTTTCGATGAACTTATTTTGATTGAGCAATAAGATCATTTGATTTGATGAGGGGCGAAACTTAATTTAAGTTACGCCCCGTTTTTTTCTAAATTGAAATATATTTTAATAGATTCTTGTCACAGGTATCTGCTTTGAATTATTTTTTACTTTGAGGAGTTATCACTTTTATATTTATCTAAATTAAATCAGAATATGAGCAATACTTTTATCAGTAACAGATCCCGATGGATCGTTTTTGCAATGTCTCTATCCTTATTGCTTACTTATTTCGTACCTGTTTGGCGCATCGATCTTTTTGCACCACAATATCCGGAAGGATTGACCATGAAGATCTGGTTAAAATCGCTAACGGGCGATGTTGAAATCATCAATGGCTTGAATCATTATATCGGAATGAGACATATCTCTGTAGAAATGTTTCCCGAATTTGAAATATTGATCTACATCGTGGCTTTTTATATTTTATTGGGATTATTGGTTGCTTATGCCGGTAGATTGAATATACTTTTTTGGTACCTGGTTTTCACCGCTTTTGGTGGAGTCTTCAGCATGTATGATTTTTACAGATGGGGTTACGAATACGGTCATAATCTCGATCCTACTGCAGCCATTAAAGTACCTGGTTTATCCTATCAGCCGCCATTACTCGGACATAAAAGATTATTGAATTTTGATGCATATTCGCAACCTGACATTGGAGGCTGGATCATTTTTGTTGCAGCTACTATCATGGCCTTGGTTTGGTTGTACGAATGGAATCAATTTCGCAAAAAATCAGTCTCTGCTCCTCTGACTACAATGGCCTTGGTGCTGGGTCTTGGAATGATTTCCTGCGAAGTTAAGCCCGAACCATTTAAATATGGAACTGATATCTGTTATACCTGTAAAATGGGCATTGTGGACCGAAAATTCGGATCGGAAATAGTTACTGAAAAAGGTAAAGTTTATAAATTTGATGATATTGGTTGCATGATTCGACTTATGAAATCAGGTACCTTCGATCAGCAAAAACTTGCTCATGTGCTGGTCATGGATTATGAAAAGGAAAATAATCTTTTGGATGTGAACAACTGTAAGTTTGTTTATGGTGAAGATGTAAGAACACCTATGAATTTTAATACAGCGGCCTTTGAATCGGAACTTCCTGCCAATAATTTTGCACGCAACGGACAGGACAGACATATTGTGGATTGGAAATATATCTATAAAAATATTGAGTAAGTAATGCCTTTGAACGGACATTTGCAATTTACTTTTCTGCTTTTTCTTTTGCTTTGCAATGTACACCTACAGGCAAGAGTAATATCGGTAGGACAACATGATGGACACATCACAAGCATCAAAGAAGCGGTATCGATGGCCGTAGATGGCGATAGCATTTGGGTGCATTCCGGAGTTTATAGAGAAGGCAATATCATTATCAATAAATCCATTTATTTAAAAGGCCTAGATCATCCTTGTTTGGATGGTGAAGGCAAATATGAAATTCTGACCATCAGTGGAAGGGATATCACGGTCAGTGGCTTTGTATTTTTGAATAGCGGTTATTCTTCCATGTTGGATTATGCTGCGATCAAATGCATCGACGCAAGAAATATAACTCTAGAAGAGAACGAAATCACCCATGCTTATTTTGCCATCCATATTTCAAATGTAGAGGATATTGTCATTAGAAATAATAGGATCCACGGAAATCCGAAAACAGAACAAAATACAGGCAATGGCATCCATTTATGGAAATGTAAAAAGGCCTTGATTGATGGCAATATCATCAGCAAACACCGGGATGGAATTTATTTTGAATTTGTAACGGAATCACTGATCACCTGCAACTTGAGTTATGAAAATATCCGCTACGGTCTGCATTTTATGTTTTCGCATAAAGACACTTACACTTACAATAGATTTGTTGAAAATGGTGCCGGTGTAGCAGTGATGTATTCCAAAGAAGTTGATATGCAAGCCAATGAATTTGTCGACAATTGGGGCAGTGCAGCATATGGAATTCTATTGAAAGATATTTCAGATAGTTATATAGCTTATAATCTCTTTGATCAAAACACTGTTGGGATATATATGGAAGGAACCAACAGGATAAATATTCATTGGAATCATTTTCACAAAAATGGCTGGGCCATGAAAGTACAGGCGAGTTGTAATGAAAACAAAATTCAACACAACAATTTCAGCGGGAACAGTTTTGATATTGCGACCAATGGTTCCCTGGTTTTAAATTCATTTGATCAGAATTATTGGGATAAGTACGACGGCTACGATCGTACACGGGACGGATACGGAGATATACCCTACAGACCCGTAAGCATGTATTCCATGATCGTCGAACAAAATCCATATACGCTTATTTTATTGAGAAGTATATTGATCTCTTTTTTGGACAAAGCAGAGAAAGCCATTCCGAGCCTCACACCGGAATTACTGATAGATAATAAACCCCTTATAAAGCCTTTGTGTTTATGATTGCCATTCGAAATCTTCAAAAACAATTCAAAAGAGTTAAGGCATTGGATGATATCAGTGTTTCCTTTGCTTCGCAGCAGGTCACCTCTTTGATTGGGCCGAACGGTTCCGGCAAAACCACTTTGATTAAATGTATTTTAGGTCTGGTCAGACCGGATACCGGAGAAATTTTAATCAACGGAAAATCTATTTCCAATGATTTTACCTACAGATCCCAGATAGGTTACATGCCACAGATCGGGAGGTATCCGGATCATATGAAAGTCGGACAATTGTTTGACTTGCTGACCGAACTTCGAAATGTAAGCAAGGATCATTTGGATATCGAGCTTGTTGAATCGTATCAGCTTCGGAATATTTATCATCAGAGCATGAGAACCCTTTCCGGAGGAACGCGGCAAAAAGTGAGTGCAGCTGTTGCTTTTCTTTTCGACCCTCCCATTTATATTCTCGACGAACCTACTGCGGGTTTGGATCCATTGGCGTCAGAGATTTTGAAAGAAAAAATTCACGATGCAAAGAATAAGAATAAATTGATACTCATCACATCACATGTTTTAAGTGATTTTGATGAACTCACTACACATGTATTGTATTTGCAGGAAGGAAAAGTGCGCTATGATGCCAGTATGGAAAAATTAAGAGCTTTTACAGGAGAGCAGAAATTTGGAAAAGCTATTGCCAGTATTATGTTGCAAAATAAAAATTGAGACCATGTGGAAATTGAGCAAACATATACTGTCTGATATCATTCGCAATAAAGTGATTCTGCTCTATGCAGCATTTCAGTTTTTGGCCAGTTTATTATTATTCAATCTGGAAGAAAATCCAGACAAAGCATTGTTGAGTTTATTGAATATTGAACTGATCATCATTCCACTCATCAGTATGATCTTTGCAACCATACATTATTACAACTCCTATGAGTTTATAGAAATGTTACTTGCTCAACCGGTGGGCAGAAATCAGGTCATATTGAGTGAATATTTTGCTACAGCCTTTTCACTGATGTTTGCTTTTTTGCTGGGTCTGGGTTTGCCTGTTTTAATGTATTATCAGAGTTATCTTGCCATTATATTTTTAATTACCGGATGCGGCTTGACCATGGCCTGTACATCTATTGCTTTTCTTGCAGCAGTATTGTCACGAGATAAGGCAAGAGGGATCGGGATGGTGTTGATGATCTGGTTTTATTTTGCACTGGTTTACGATGGTGTAGTCTTAATGATTCTCTTTGCTTTCAGCGAATACCCGCTTGAAAAATTGACTTTATTGCTGACCGCACTAAACCCAATTGACCTGGCCCGCGTATCTATGATGCTACAAATGGATGTAAGTGCTTTGATGGGCTATACCGGCGCATTGTTCAAGGAATTCTTTGGCAGCATTTATGGCATTTTGTTTACGGGAGGCATCATGGTCTTTTGGATTGTATCAGCCTTATTTATTGCTGTTAAAATTTTTAGTAAGAAAGATCTATAAATATTCAAGTTTATGTATTACTATTCTTCTAAATTTGTTTCCCGCAGATTTGAATAAAACCTGCGCGATCAGCGGGAAACCAAGGGATTATGATAGCACACCCCTCATCTCATCCAAAAAACCGCCTCACCGCATTGTAACTCACTTTATGCAATCGAAAATAGTCTTGCGCTTTTACAATCTCCGGTTCCGTAGCCTGAAGTTGCATTAAGATATTCTTGAGATGCATTTTCAAATGAACGTATTACACAAAGCAAAAACCTGATAAAAAATAGTACTTGATAAGTAAATGAACTACCTAAAACCGTTTTTTATCTCATGATTTGAATAGGCTTTGTAAACACTTGACCTTGAATTTCTAATTTAATCAAATACTGTCCGTTAGGCAGCTTTTCAGGTATATCCAGAAGATATTGAACATCTTTTTCAATGGAAAGAGATTTGGTCTCCATTATATTTCCTAAAAGGTCGTAAAGGGAGATACGGCATTGTTTTGCTGAAACGCGGCTTAACAAATATAATAGATGACCTGAAATTGGATTAGGATAAACTTCAAATGGCGTAGATTCATTTTTATTTGAAAGATTTGTGTTTATACCTGTATAACACCCAGGAATCAGACAACCGTCTTTGTCGAGGTGGAGTAACCATCCCTTAACTACATTTTCATCACCATCAGCAACTATAGCGCTGACAACCAGAGTGTGATAAGGAGTTTCCTTAACTTGAATGAACTTGATCCAAGAGGCCCGGGCACTTTCCCATCCCAATGGTTGAAATTTTCTGGTCCAGAGTGAATCTCCCAAATTGGAAACCTTATATAGTACACCATAATCTGGCTCAGCAAAAAGACTTGTCTCTATTGCAGCACTGGCTATAAAACCATCTCCATACATTTGCTTTTCAAGATAATAAGTCCAGTAATCTACAAGATTAATTCCAGCCTGAGAATCAACATGCATAGGAGTTGACTTGTAAAGTGTATCGAATTCTGGACTTGTTAGTAATGAAACGGGTGCAAGTATTTTGGCTGATTTAGGATCGATTTTAGCCCCAAAAATTAAAAAAGTTTTATTTAAAGCCTTTTTAATATTGTAGCTCAATGACCCATTAATGCCAATGTTTATATTGGAAGTATTGAGTACTTGCTTTTTGATTAAGTTACCAATTGTATCATATTTTTTATAAATTAAAATATGCTTGAAAGAATTATTAATATTTATTTGTAATGCATTTGATATTACTTCATAGATCCCGCTCTGATCTTTATTTATCCAACAATGATTTTCAAGAGTGTCATTTAACTTATCCTCAAGCTTTATAATTTTAACTATATTAAAAGAAGAGTCCATTTCCATAATGTGTTGCTCGCGGACATTTGGGCCTGAAGTTAACTGTGCCCAAATCAATCGATCTCCTACCCAAGTTATTTCATTTAAAATGATCTCACCGATCCTTGGATTTTCTAAATAATAAACTGGCATTTTGCATGTTTTCAGGATAGCGCCAGTGTGCATGTTTATTCTTGCATAACCACCTGCCCCTTTAGGATGTCCTTCGAAAGGTAGAGCATCAAACATGAAGTCAAATATTCCGTTACCTTGTGGATATAGGGAAATCACTTCGCCGTAAGGACGTATTCCCGGGATGAAGGTATCTAATATTTTATGTGAAGAAACCAAATTTCCAGAATAGTCAAAAACCCAGGCCATCGGGTCAACGACCTTATTCCGACCATCAGAATCTTGTTTAGATACCATATCACCAATGACATAGATATAATTTGAGTCGGAATTCACTCCTCTGAATCGGGATTGGCCATTAATTGATCCAACATCCGGAATGAAGTTGAAAAAAATATTTTGTTGGCAGAAAACGTTGAAGAAAGCTAAATTAAAAATTAAAATTAAACAAAATCTTGATTGCATATATGTAATATGTGAAGATTGTTAAACAAATATACTAATAAAATTTGCGAATACTCAAAATATTCCGGTTAATTTATTTTTGGTTTAATTCTTGTATTTGTCTGATTGGAGTTTTTCTTTGAATTGTTGCAGCATTCAAAGCAGAAAATTTGCTGGGTAAACAGTAATATAAAATCAAAATGGAATTGAGAAGTATTCAATCCTGAAAATTCAATAATTCAGTTAATTCTGCTTCAGACAATTTGTATGTAGATTAAAACAATGGAGTTCAGTGAATCCTATTCATCTATAAATTTTTCCCGCAGATTTCGCAGATTTTGAATACCCGCAGATTTTCTCTCAATTCTCCGCGATCAGCGGGAACCAAACGGATCATGATAACTTTCCCCGCATCTCATCCAAAAACCGCCGCACCGCATTGTAACTCACTTTATGCAATCGAAAATATTCCTGCGCTTTTTGGATCTCAGGGTCTGTTGCTTTTAGCTGCATCAAAATATTCTTCAGATGCATTTTCATATGACCATATTGAATGCCCGTTGTAACTAACGACCGTAAGGCAGCAAAATTCTGGGCCAGGCCGGTAGCTGCAGCGATCATCATCAATTCAGTGGAGCTGGGGTTTTGCAAAAGTTCCAAAGATCTTTTGGCCATGGGGTGTAAGGAAGTCAGTCCGCCAACGGTACCCAGTGCTAATGGAATTTCCAGAGAGAAATAAAAATTTCCATTTTTCAATTCGCAATGACTCAAACTTGAGTAGCTCCCGTTTCTGGAAGCATATGCATGACCACAGGCTTCCACTGCTCTGAAATCATTAGCCGTTGCCAATACTACGGCATCGATACCATTAAAAATTCCTTTATTGTGAGTCACTGCTCGGTAGGTATCGTATTTTGCAATCTCTACGGCCTGAAAGAATTTATCAGCAAAGTCATTCGCAGATAAAGTACCACCAAAATCGCCTAAAGATGAAATGGGGCATTCTACCCAGGCTTTTACTAAACAATCGGGTGTATAATTGGAAAGTATCGACATGATGATCTCGATGTCGCGTTCCTCATCCTTAAATGCAGATGCCTGAGTGATGTATTTTTCAAGCGTCGCGCTAAAACTTTCAAGACAGGAATTGATGAAATTGGCACCCATGGAATCACAGGTTTCAAAAGCGATCAACAACTGAAAATAATTAGGAATGTTTTCGAATTGTTTGATTTCCATTTTACCAACACCTCCCCCCCTTGCCGTCATGTTTTTTAAAAGCTCACCGGCTTCTTCCAACATTTGCTTTTTTAAAACGGGTAACAGTTCATTTAGTAAAACTGCGTTTCCGCTCCAGTTAAAATGGATCTGTCCAAGTTTTACGGTGCTGATCACCTGAGCATGTATCCCGCCTCTTTCCATCCAGAATTTGGCACCTGCAGATGCTGCAGCGACTACCGAACTTTCTTCAGTCACCATGGGCACACAATACATCCGGCCATTGATTAAAAAATTGGGAGCTACGCTATAGGGTAAGTGATAATTGCTAATGGTATTTTCGCTGAACGCATCGAGGATTTTTTGCTGGTCTTCATTTTTATGCCAGTAACTCATCAGCTCGTGCATGACATTTTCAGGATCTTTGAAGAAATTCTCTACGATCCATTTGATCTTGCCGCGTTTCGACAATTTTGAAAACCCGCTGATGGTTTTAGTTTTCAATAATCCAAATTTATTTTGAATGATTTTTATTTAACTTTAAGAAACGCACTGGCCAATTGTAATCCACGCAATTGGTTTTTCACATAAGCTCTTAAATCTTCGTAATTGCCCTGTGCATGCGCCAAAAAACCGGATGCCTGGCCATAAATAGCGGGAATTTTACTTTTTTGAATGAGATAATAACCATCCAGAAAACTTTTAATGCCCCCGGAAATGATCAGAAATTGACAACGTGGTTTTATTTCTTCAACAATGCGATTGCAATATTCAACCATTTGCAATGCGCTATGGCCAATCCTTGTAAGTGGAAGCAAATCTTCCTTAAATGTGGAATGCTGTCTTTGTATTTCAAGCAAACTAAAGTTCGTTCCACCAAATGCTCCAAACTCAATGGCCAATAAGGGCATTTGCAACAAAGCTTTAAGAGACGCCGGACCCATACCTTGTCCGACTTCTTTAACAATGACCGGAAATTCAAACTGATCTAGGATTTTTTGTATGGTCTCTATTGGTTTTTCGCGAAAATGGTCCCCTTCTGGCTGCATGAATTCCTGAAAAGGATTGAGATGTATGATTAATCCATCTGCCTGCAATTTTTGGATAAGCGAGGTTATTTTTTCTTGCTGTCCCTTAGCCAACCATTCTTCGAGTTGTGCAATCCCCAGATTCGCAAACAAAGGAAGCGAACTTCCAATCCATTCTCGCATGTCGAAATCAGGTAAAAGTTCAGGCTGATCGACAAGTTTCCGGCAGGAGCCGAGTCCCAGACCAAGGCCAAATTCCCGACATGCTTGCGATAAATTCTCGTTGATTTTTCTAGCCTTTTCAGTACCCCCGGTCATACTCGACACCCAAATGGGATAAGATAAGGTCTTGGCCCCAAATTGAAAGGGCAGCACCTGTTCGAAAGGAGGATGTTCGCTTAGTGCCGGCTCGTAATAAAATCGATCATCAAGCCATTGGGCCTCTGTTTGGGCTTCAAAGGCCAGTTCTATATGATCTTTCTTGCGGTCTAATGTTCCTTTTGGCATGGTACAATTTAAAGAAATGCAGCTATATAACAAAGTAAAGCACAAATGGCTTAGAAAAAACCAGAAACTTGTTGATGATCTCGGAAAATAGATAGAAAATGGAATCAAATCAGCTGCAAAATCGTTATCCAATTTGGAGGTGTTTTATTGGAAAACAGCCTAACTTTGCGAAATATTTATGGGAAACTTCATTGTGTTTTAATATCCAAAGAGTTCAAATTTATATAATTACCGGCAATGAATAATAAAGCATCCCATTATATAATGAACAGAAATGATTTCAAACGTATAATCACAAACCGAAATATGAGAATTTTGACTTTTTTATTGCTACTCATTTTTGCCAATTTGTCTGCACAAATGAGTTCCACCCTTTTGCAAAAAATGGAAGCTGGTGAAAAATGGCCCGTGCTGATTTCATTTAAGGAACAAGCCACATTTAATGAATGGAAATCCGAATGGCCCAAAGAACAAAAAGGCCACTATGTTTACCAACAACTTAAGGAAACAGCGGAACAAAATCAACAAGCGGTCATTCATTATTTTGCAAAAAGAAATATAAGTTACAAGACATTTTTTGTCGCAAATGTGATCCATGCTGAAATAGATCGCGAAGCAATCTCATTTTTACAAGCTCAAACCGGAATTGAAAAAATAAGCTACGATGCTCATTTGAATTTTCAATTTCCGCAAACAGATGCTTCTGCTATTATGCATCAAAGGGCGCCTGAAATTACCTGGGGTATTCAACAAATGAATGTTCCCGCAGTATGGGATCTGGGGATCAAAGGCAAAGGTATAGTCGTAGCAGGCGAAGATACAGGCGTAAAATGGGATGTAAACGGACTCAAAAGCAAATATCGTGGCTTTGAAAATGGGCAAACCGATCATAATTACAACTGGCATGATGCCATTCATGCCATCAGTCCTCTGAGCGGCAGTCCCGACAATCCTTGTGGGCTCAATGTCAAGGAACCATGTGATGATCATTCACATGGTACGCACACAGTTGGTACGATGGTAGGAAGTACTGACGAACAATTGTTTGGTGTTGCGCCTGAAGCTCAATGGATCGGTTGCAGAAATATGGAAAGGGGCAATGGTGCTTTATCAACCTATATCGAATGTTTTGAATTCTTTTTAGCGCCACACGATCTCAATGGTCAAAACCACAATCCCACCAAGGCTCCACACGTGATCAATAACAGTTGGTATTGCAGTCTGGAAGAAGGCTGTGACACATCTTCTTATCCCATTATGGAAAGGGTTATTGAAAATTTGAGAAAAGCAGGTGTGGTCGTAGTCGTATCTGCTGGTAATGATGGTGCCAGTTGCAATACACTAAAACATATTCCTGCGATTTATGAAGAAAGTTTTACTGTTGGCTCCGTCAGACAGGATTTAAAAATCAGCGATTTCAGCAGCAACGGTCCGGTTAATAATTATAAAGCCACTCGCGTAAAACCAAATGTGGTTGCTCCCGGTTCAGATGTGTTATCTGTTTTACCTGATGGAAATTTCGCTTCCTGGAATGGCACCAGTATGGCAGGTCCGCACGTTGCAGGCTTGGTTGCACTTATGATCAGCGCAAATCCACTCCTGTCTGGTCAGGTAGAACGCATTGAGCAAATTATTGAAGAGACTGCAACGCGGATCAATTCGGACTTCGATTGTTGGCCATCAACAGGAAGCAGTATTCCGAATAATACTTTTGGTTTTGGGTTTGTAAATGCTTTGGCTGCAGTAGAAAAAGCATTGTTGGTTGTTGATACCAAACAGCCTGAAATTGCTGGTTTAAAAATGTATCCGAATCCAGCAAAAAATTATATAAATATTGAATTGGCCAATGCAAATATTTCTGAAATCAGCATCCAAAATATTTATGGCAAAGAAATCTTTCAATTAAAAAATCCTTCGAAGCTGCATAGAATTGTAACTGAAGGATGGCAGCCGGGTCTGTATTTTATGACGACGGATGGATCAAATGCGAAATCTTTTATTATCGAACATTGATTTAGTATGACACTTCGATTATATAATCTGGTTAACCGCGAAGAGCTCATTCGCAAAATGAAGGAAAGTCAGGAAGCCAGAACTACTATTTCGTTCTATAAGTATTACAACATTCTGAATCCGCCATTTTTTCGCAATCATTTGTATGATCGGTATGAACAGCTGGGAGTTTTAGGGCGTATTTACATTGCATCAGAAGGCATCAACGCGCAGATTTCAGTACCCAGTGCTCGATTGGAAGATTTTAAAAAAGTGATGAATGACATCGATTTTTTAAATGGCATCCGCTTAAATTTTGCGATAGAAGACGACGGTAAATCATTCTTTAAACTGAATATTAAAGTGCGCAAAAAAATTGTCGCTGATGGCATTGAAGATCCCGATTTTAATGCGTCTGATTGCGGTGTGCATCTGAATGCACTGGAGTTTAATGAAATTATTTCTAAAGAGAATACCGTAGTAGTGGATATGCGCAATCACTACGAGAGCGAAGTGGGTCATTTTGAGAACGCTATTTGTCCAGAGGTCGTTACCTTCAGAGAATCGCTCCCGATTATTTCTGATATGCTTGCAGAGCACAAGGATAAAAACCTGGTCATGTATTGTACCGGTGGCATTCGATGCGAAAAAGCAAGTGCCTATTTAAAATATAAAGGATATAAAAATGTCTTTCAACTGAATGGAGGAATCATTGAATATGCAAGGCAAGTAAATGAGCAGCATCTCGAAAATAAATTTAAAGGAAAAAATTTTGTATTTGATGAAAGACTGGGAGAGCGCATTTCCGATCAGATCATTTCTCGGTGCCATCAATGTGGAGCTCTTTGTGATAATCATGTGAATTGCAAAAACGACCAGTGTCATATTTTATTTATTCAATGTCCCGCCTGCGCTCAAAAATATGAAGACTGTTGTTCGAGAAGGTGTTCAGATTTTGTAAAATTGGATGATGCTGAAAAACAGCAAATACGCGAACAACTCGAATTCAATGGGAGTAAATTTTCCAAAGGACGTTATAAAGCTCTCGGAAAAGACGAAGCATTGGTGCTGCACTGATGAAATTTCATTTTATTTATTTTTCCTTTTTCGTATTTTATGCTTGTCAAAACCATGAATATTCAGTTGGCGATCGCGCTCCGGAATTTTCAAAAATGATTTGGCTGCATTCGCCCGAATTACAATTGGCGAATCTACAAGGCAAGGTCGTATTACTTCGTTGGTGGACCGATGGATGCGTTTTCTGTGTGCAATCCGCAGATGCATTAAATGAATGGCATCAGCGGTATGCAGATTCAGGTTTGGTTGTCATTGGGCTCTATCATCCCAAACCCGAGCCAAGGATTCTTGATCCGGAGGAAGTTCGCGAATTTGTTCGTGAAAAAGGATTTCAGTTTCCGATAGGCATAGATCAGGATTGGACCAATTTGTATAAATTTTGGTTAGGTCGCACTCCCAAAGAATTTACATCGGTAAGTTTTTTGATCGGAAAAGACGGAAAAATTATATACATACACCCGGGAGGAGAATACCATAAGGAAATCGCTGCGGGACATGAACAATGTGTAACATCCTACTTCGAAATTGAAATGCAAATTCAAATGGCATTGAGGGCGAGTTTTCATTAGCTTTGCAGATACATGGCAACATTATATGCTCAGTTATTGCAAAAAAAACAAAGAGGACAGAAAAGTCTTGCTATTCTCATTGATCCCGATAAGAACAAACTCAAAAATCTGGATAAAATTATTGAACTGGCGAATGTTCATGGTGTCGGTTATTTTTTTGTTGGAGGAAGTTTATTATCTGAAGATCATGTGGCCTCAAGTATTACCCGTATAAAAAGTGAATCAAATATACCCATCGTATTATTTCCCGGAAACAATTATCAAATAGACCCCGGAGCAGATGCACTTTTGTTTTTATCACTGGTTTCCGGGCGAAATCCGGAATACTTAATTTCTAAACACGTCGAAGCCGCTTTGAAAATTGCTGAAACAAATCTTGAAGTGATAGCTACAGCTTATTTGTTAATAAATGGAGGCCATTCAAATACAGCGGCGTATTTAAGTCAGACCTTGCCAATACCACATGATAAAACCGAAATTGCAGTTGCAACTGCTATGGCTTGTAAGTTTTTAAATTTTCAGTGCATCTATTTGGAAGCGGGGAGTGGCGCAAAAATACCGGTAGCTTCAGAAATGATCAAGGCCGTTTCGAATAAGGTAAATCTCCCATTGATTGTAGGGGGAGGATTAAAATCTTGCCCTCCATTGGAATTAGCTTATCAATCCGGAGCAGATCTGGCCGTGGTTGGAAATGAAGTAGAAACAAATCCCGATTTGATAAAAGAAATGATGGTCCTTGTGAGAACTTTTGATTTTAAAAATGCAAAAGCCTGATGTTAACTGGAAGGGTGATGCGATCTACGGGGAGTTGGTATGATGTGCTGGATGAAAATTCATCGACATTTTATGCTTGCAGACTGATCGGAAAACTCAAATTAGATAAAGAGAATGTAACCAATCCAATTGCCGTTGGTGATCTTGTAGAGTTTGAATTGGAAAATGAAAAGCAAGGTATTATTAAAAAAGTCCTTCCAAGAAAAAATTATATTGCTCGACAATCACCAAAGTCCAAATGGCATATTCATATTTTAGCATGTAATATCGATCAGGCCATTCTTATCACAAGCATATGTGAACCCCCTTTAAAACCAGGATTTATAGACCGGTTCATTTTAACAACAGAACCTCAAAATATTCCGGTCCTCATCATTTTTAATAAAAGGGATCTCTATGGTGATCGCGAAAAAGAAATATTTGAAGAGCAAAAACTGGTTTATACCAAAATAGGATATGAGGTCATGGCCGTATCTGCTCGCATTAATTATGGTATAAGCGAATTGCGAGATAAACTGACAGATAAGATTAGTTTGTTTTCAGGACAATCAGGTGTGGGTAAATCAACTATTCTCAATGGTGTAGAGCCTGATCTGATTTTACGGACGGGCGATATCTCCGACTATAGTGGAAAAGGTACGCACACTACTACCTTCGCACAAATGTTTCTTATCAAGGAAAATACCTATTTAATAGATACACCCGGAATAAAAACATTGAACTTCAACAATCTGGAAGTCATGGACGTTGCGCATAATTTCAGAGAATTTTTTGAAGTATCATCTAAATGCAAATTCGGCTCTCAATGTACTCACCGAGATGAACCCGAATGTGAAGTGAAAAATCTTTTAGATCAAGGTGTCTTAAGCGAAATCAGATATAGAAATTATTTAAATATTTTAGAGGAGATAGAGGCACAGAATTATTGGGAGCGGAGTAAGAAGTATTGATGTACAATTGATCTCCTGGCCTCATCCCCGGCCCTTCTCCATGCCAGTGGAGAAGGGCCGGGGATGAGGTGCATTCAATAACCCACCCCACCCCACTCAATAAATCAATTTCCCCAATCAATAACTCGCACTTGCGCGTTCAGCGAAGTATCCTACCTTGGATTTTATTTCTTAACACCTAAAATAATTTACAATGAGACACACCCTTTACCTTATGGTAATAGTTATGAAGCTATGTACCCAAATAAATGCCCAACAAATGGATTACAACTGCGCATGGCAGGAAGATTTTACAAATCAACAAAGCAGCCAGGCAGTAACTTGTTTTGATGTCCAGGATATCATGGAAAATTGTACGCCAATTTACCTGAGATTGAATGTGCATTATTTTGTGGATGACGATTGTCAGGGAAAAATTCAACAGGAATTGTTCGAGCAGGACGAAGTATATAAGAATACCGAACGGATGATACAATTATTGAATAATGAGATCAAACACAATCAAAAACAGGTGCAAAGCAATTTGAAACAAGCGCCTTGTCTGCCTTTCAGATTTGTGTTGACAGGCGTTTATACACATTGTAAATCGCGGGCTGAAGCAGAATACAATATCATTAATTTAAACAGAGAATTTGGAGTTGACCGATCAAACACTATCAATTTTTATATAGCTCATTCTCCATTTGGTGCTTCCGGTATTGGATATTCATTAGATAATACGGGTGGGGCAGTCAGATTTAATCCAGAAATTTGGTGGACTCTAGGAAACCTGTATCATGAATTGGGTCATATATTTAGTTTGGGACATACTTTTAATTCAGATGATTGTGAAGATACACCTAGAATGATATTTTCTTGGGATAAAAATTGCAATGGGATTATTGAATGGAATTCAGATAAAAATAAGAATGAACAAAGTATAACTTGTTGGGGACAATTATTTCCGGGAACGCATCCCGGAGAACCCGGGTATTACGATGGAAACTTCAATCAAGTAGGCGACTGTGATGAAGCTCCGCCTTGCGCTCCAAGTCCTTGTTGTTTGGAAGAAAATATTGATAACAACGTGATGTCCTATTCTTCTAATAAATCTGCCATCACGCCATGTCAGTTGGAAAAAATGTTAAACTTCATCAACAACAATAAATGCGACTTAATAGAAAAAATCGGTGGCTGTCCGCCAACCAAGGCATTTATTAATCAACTGCCAAAAGATAAGGCAGATATATACAGATGTAATGAATGTTTAATGATGGAAGGTAGTTGGGATGAAGAATCCTTCGAATTAAAAATATTTGAAGAAATAAATAATGGTAAAATTCTAATTTATGATTCAGGTACCAGATTCGGAATTGCAGGGCGGTTTTGTTATAAAACGAGCAAGCTGTATCCGGGTTATGAATATTTGTTGAAGCCAAATACTACATATATAGCGGAGTTAAAAACATTTAATGAATGTTCGCAGGATTTTTATGCTTACAAATTCAGAACCAATGAAGCCACATGTGGTTCAGCTTCATTTGATGAATTGGAAATTTTGAATCATCCCGTAAATGGAGGTATTACTTTAAAGATCCAAAATCAAGATGAAACCGAAATATTTGCAGTTATCGCCAGAAATATAAGTACGGGATTAAATTATACCCTTTCTGATAAGCTGATGGTGCATAAGGGTAGCAATAATTTTGAATTTGATGCTCATGAAATACCTTTGGGTGTTTACAGGCTTTTTGTTCAAAACGATCATAAACTCTCTTTTTGTAATTTTGTAAAAATGTAATTATGAAAAATATTCTGTTCCTATTTCTAATGCCATTTTTAAATGATGGTCTTGGACAAAAAAATCCATTGTTTGAAACGCGTTTGTATTTTGAAGACCAGATGGGAAATAAAGACACCATTACTCTTGGCTTTGATACATCGGCCAATGAAATATTAAATCCGGAATTTGGAGAAGTAAATCTAACACATCCGTTTTCAGGAGATTTGGAAGTCAGGGCTGCACATCGAAGTATATTGGATCAGGCAGGATTTGAAGGTACCTTAAGCAAGCGCATCATTTCGAAAGCTGAAAGGCTCGAAAATTTTCCATATCCTGGATATACCTGTCATGAGAGTAGAAATATTATCCTTTTTGTGAAAGCGAATCACTTTCCTGTCAAGATTGTTTGGGATTCACTTGATTTTGTGAATAGTCAGGAATGCGTATATAACAGTTTTATAACGCCGGACTTTAATGCTGAGATCATAGATCCTTTGACTGCATGGATCCAGTTTCCGGGGAAGAGATTTGCCTGTATGAGAAGAGTAGAAGAATTCAGTATAAATCTCAACAATGATTATCGTCGGGGTTTTTTCCCAGCAGAATATACATACCGTATGATTAGGACTTTTAACGCTACCAGTGCGGATACTATTTATGGATTGAGTCTTTTCTTTACCTACGAAGCCAAAAAAAGTCCATGTATGTATGTGGTGAATAATGAGGCAACAAGACCTGAATTTAATGGAGGAAATATTTTTCCAAATCCTGTGCACGAAACCTTGCACCTGGAGATGAAACAACCATTAAATTTTGAACAGATCCAAATCGCAAATGCCGAAGGTCACATTTTGAAAACTATGCAAGAGGAAAACTTTGGTGGTAGTATTTCTGTAATGGATTTTCCAAAGGGGCTATATCATGTAATCATAAAAACTGAGGGAAGAGATAGACTTTTTTCTCGTTTTATCAAAATGTAGTTGAACTACCAGATAAATTAAAATGGCATTTGATATTTTTATAGCGGGGGTAAAAAAAAACCGCCCCAGTTAGTATTGGGGCGGTTTCCTAATCCCTAGAATAAAAATCTCATGAAGATGATTCCAAATTGATCGGTTATTGACGCACACCGGAGTTTGGAATTAACGAAGCATCTATTATTTTTCTTAAAACCTGAACAATAGTAATATGAATAAAACAAGAATCCAAATAAAAGGGCGAAAATTCAGGGTTTCCCCTGAGCATTTTCAGGGTTTACCCTGAGTCTTTTTAGCTGATTTGTGAGTCCTGAGAGATCCATAACATCGAGATATTTATACATTGAAATTCATTTAATACATTACATTTGCACTTATATAAATTTATTTAATATGTCTAAAGAAAGAGAAGAAAAACTAAAAGCACTGGCGCTTACGGTCGATAGGCTTGAAAAAACATATGGCAAAGGGAGCATTATGAAATTGGGAGACAAACCCATATTGGATAGTGTTGATTCTATTTCTACCGGTTCACTGGGGCTTGATATTGCATTAGGTATAGGTGGTTTGCCGCGTGGTAGAGTTGTTGAAATTTATGGTCCCGAAAGTTCAGGAAAAACGACTTTGGCAATTCACGCCATTTCAGAATGCCAGAAAAGAGGGGGAATCGCAGCTTTTATTGATGCAGAACATGCTTTCGACAGGGCATATGCAGAGGCCCTGGGAGTCAATACGGAAGATCTTCTGATCTCTCAACCGGACAATGGGGAGCAAGCCCTCGAAATCACTGAAAACCTGATTCGCTCCGGTGCTATTGATATCATTGTCATTGACTCTGTAGCGGCACTTGTGCCCAAAAGTGAAATAGAAGGAGAAATGGGTGAATCAAAAATGGGTCTCCAGGCCAGATTGATGAGTCAGGCACTTCGGAAATTAACCGGAACGATCGGAAGAACAGGCTGTTGTTGCATATTCATTAATCAGTTGAGAGAAAAAATCGGGGTGATGTTCGGAAATCCGGAAACAACTACTGGTGGAAATGCATTGAAATTTTATGCCAGTATCCGCCTAGACATCCGCCGCACTAGCAGTGCCATTAAAGATAAAGATGGAAACATTGTAGGAAACAGAGTCAAAGTAAAAGTCGTCAAAAACAAAATGGCACCTCCTTTTCGCGTCGCAGAATTTGATATCACCTACGGTGAGGGAATTTCAAAATCAGGGGAAATTGTGGATTTAGGCTCTGAACTAAATGTAATCCAGAAAAGTGGCTCTTGGTTTAGCTATGAAGGCACGAAAATTGCACAGGGCCGTGACTCAGCAAAACAATTTTTAGAAGACAATCCGGAACTTTCAGCTCAAATTGAAGAAAAAATAAAAGCCAAACTCGCCACTGGAAAAATGGTAAAAATCGAAGAAAGTGTCGAAGCCGGAGAGGCCTGATAAAATTTATAAAAACATGAAACAATGTGCAGAACATTTGTAAATTTGTTGTGAAGAAAACAAGAGGAAAGCAATAAAGGCGTTTTATTCATTGCTTTTTTCTCTAATTCCCATATATATATCCGAAATAGCGAGATGACAATGTAGTCTCGCTATTCTTTTTTTAAAGCCCACCCCAAGTTTTAAAGTTTTAAACCGCATAAAGACTTTTGACAAGACTAATGCTGAACTACATCATCTGCTTATTGTTTTATAAGAGGTTCAGTTATAACAAAGGGACGCCACAATGAAGCAATCTATCAAGCAAATTGATATTTACTGGAATTCTACAACAAATTCAAAGAGCAATGCTAAGATCGAGGATCTTTTGAAAGAATGGTCTTCGCAATTGAAATTTCAAAAGATTCATCATGGAATCCATCTTGAATCAGATGCCCTTTTCGAAATTTTACCTGATATCCTTTCGAAGTTGCAAAATGCAGCTTTCAAAATCCCGCTGTTGGAAAAACTTT
Organism: Saprospiraceae bacterium; assembly: GCA_016719615.1. NCBI lineage: Bacteria > Pseudomonadati > Bacteroidota > Saprospiria > Saprospirales > Saprospiraceae > Saprospiraceae bacterium. The sequence continues at coordinate 407,707 of JADJYQ010000007.1, read as the reverse complement.
ACAAAGTCCAGGGAATGTCGTGTGCAAATTGTGCATTAAGTATCGAAGACATTCTGAAAGATCAAAAAGGCGTTATAAGTGCAGAAGTCAATTATGCAAATTCTGTTTTAAAATTGAGTTATTTGGAAAATTTAGTGAATTCCAATGTTCTCGAAAAATTAATATCAGATCATTCCTACCATTTGGAAGCCATACCCGATCATCCTATTACAGATTTTGATGTTGGCGAAGAAAGGCAGTTCCTGCAAAATCAAAAGCACAAAGCATTCTGGGCATTAATAATATGCGTGCCAATCGTTTGGTTGGGCATGATGCATATGCATTGGGTATATACTCCATGGATACTTTGGCTGCTTTCAACTCCGGTAATATTCTGGTTGGGCAGAGATTATTTTAAAAGAGCCTGGTTATTGGGCCGGCATGGTAAAGTGAACATGGATACACTGGTAGCCATGAGTTCGACCGTGGCATATTGCACTAGTGTAGCCTATTTGTTTAAAGCTGAAACAGAGCAGTTTGATTTGGAATTTAAACCAATTTATTTTGAGTCTGCTGCAGTTGTAATTGCCTTTTTATTGTTGGGGAAATGGCTGGAAGAAAAAACAAAAGCAAAGACGGGTATTGCGATTCGGAAACTGATGGAACTGCATCCTGCTACGGTTTTACGTGTAAATACTTCTGGAGGATTTGATGAAATCAAAAGTGCTGAGGCCAATGTTGGTGATTTGTTATTGGCACGTCCAGGCGATCGCATAGCAGTAGATGGAATTGTTGAATCCGGAAATTCGGCAGTTGATGAAAGTTTGATGACCGGAGAATCCATGCCACTCATAAAACAAATTGGAAATCGCGTGATGGGTGGTTCTCTCAATCTGGAAGGCAGTTTAACTTATAGAGCTCAAAAAGTAGGTCTTGAAACGCAATTGGCTCAAATGATACAATGGGTGCAAAAAGCACAAACGACTAAAGCCCCAGTTCAAAAACTTACAGATCAAATTGCTTCAGTGTTTGTACCTACTGTAATTTTTCTTGCCTTACTTTCATTTGTTATCTGGTATTTCATGGATCCTGTACAAGGATTGCAAAAGGGCATTCTTGCTTTAGTGACCGTACTTATCGTGGCTTGTCCATGTGCTTTGGGCTTAGCAACGCCAACTGCCGTTATTGTGGGTATGGGGAAAGCGGCTCAGCATGGAATCCTGATTCGGGATGCCGGTAGTTTAGAACAGGTAAAATCAATAGACACTTTGATATTTGATAAAACAGGCACACTCACACATGGAATTCCAAAACTAACAAACGTTCGTTGGTTTACGGACATTCCAGACCATCGTGAAATATTAAAAAGTATGGCAATCCGTTCAGATCATCCTCTTGCAAAAGCCATAGAAATTCCATCGGAGTCTGAGATGGAGCGTTTTCCTGATTTCTACAAGAACCATCCTGGCCTGGGTGTAGAAGCTGGTTTTAATAATATAAAATATTTTCTGGGGAGCCATAAATTTTTAAAACAACAAGCGCAACATCTGATTTCCGGTAAGCTCGAGATGATCACTGCTGTGGTAAATGCTCAAGAAAGTCTTGTTTATTTTTTTAATGAGGAAAATATTTTAGCTAGTCTTACTTTTAGAGATGAGATCAGAACGGGAATTCCAGGGATGATCCGGAATCTGAAAATTATGAATCTTTCTATTTGGATGCTTAGCGGTGACCGGAAATCTGTTGCTGAAAGTATTGCAAAAATAGCAGGTATCGATCGTTGGAAAGGAGAGCAAAGTCCGGCAGACAAATTGGAATTTGTGAAAAAGCTACAATCAGAAAAACATAAAGTTGCCATGGTTGGTGATGGTATCAACGATAGTCCTGCCCTTGCACAGGCAAATGTTAGTATAGCAATGGGCCTGGGTTCAGATATTGCAAAGGAAACATCTGATATCGTGATCGTTTCTTCAGAAGTCACTAAACTTCCAATGGCCATTGGGATTTCGAAGGCAACTTTACAGACCATTCGTCAAAATTTATTTTGGGCTTTTTTTTATAATATTATTGGGATACCTATTGCAGCAGGTTTGTTATATCCAATTTGGGGAATTTGGATGAATCCAATGATGGCAGGTATGGCAATGGCATTTAGCAGTGTAAGTGTAGTTTTGAATAGCCTAAGATTGCGTTATAAGTCCTTTTGAGTTTGAACTTTAGGATTTTTTCGTATATTTTAAGGCAACTGTATTTTTTGCAATTTAGTTTGGGCATTTATTAACTGTTGATACTTTATAAATCGCTCTGAAATTCCTGAAATTTGTTGGAACGAAATCTATGGTGATTCAAATAATATAACGCCGTGCCAAATGATACTTATGATCATCCCGTTTGTATAGAATGATCTTGTTTTAAATAATTTTATCCATCTGGTTTAATAGTTTTCATTAATTTTGAATCTAAGGCGATAAGGAGTACATGACATTTTTTAAAAAAGAAAAACAGTTTCAATCCTTTGTGTGGATTGATTTGGCGAACCCAAGTAAAACAGAGTTAAAAGATCTTGCATCACAGTACGGGCTTGACCTTAATCTGGTGAATGATAGTTTACAACATGGGCATCTTCCAAAGCTTGAAAAACTCGAGGGGTATACTTTTATTATCCTTCGCTCATTTACAGCTTTGGCAGGTGACCGGGTCACAAAACACAGTGAAATTTCAAACAAAATTGCTTTCTTTCTAAAGGAAAATCAGCTGATTACCATACACCGCAAGGAATTTCCTTTTTTGCAATTTGATAAATCCAATTATGAAGATCCACAGGAATTGTTTTTGGATATTGCAATAGAAATGGTTCATTCCTTTAATGCACCAATCAAAAATCAAGCCGAACGCATCGATCAGTTTGAAAGAACATTATTCTTGAAAAAATCAGCGCACATCTCATTGGAAGATCTTTATTTTCAAAAAATTCGGGCCCGGATTGGAAGAAAATTATTGCTTTTAACGCAAAATGTTTTTCAACAGTTGGAAATTCATCAGGAATATCAAACCAGATTTCAGGATATTAAAGATACACTCACAAATTCTATACTTAATTATGATGAGATTATTGATGATTCGCATAATTTATTAAATATGTATTTGTCGATTACGACACAGCGTAGTAATGATGTCATGAAATTACTGACGATTTTTTCTGCATTCTTTTTACCACTCACATTTATAGTAGGTGTTTATGGAATGAATTTTAAACATATGCCTGAATTAAACTGGTCCATGGGATATTATTATAGTCTGGCAATTATGGCGCTCGTGAGCCTTATCATATATTTCTGGTTTAAGAGAAAAAAAATTCTCTGAAGTAAACAATATGAGTAATTATCAATGAGTCCAAAAGATTTGTTCAGTCAAACTTCCGAAAGTTATGCTCAACATCGGCCACTTTATCCTAAAGAGTTGTATGAATGGGTTTACAGTAAATGTAAGAATTTTGAACTCGCCTGGGATTGTGCAACAGGTAATGGGCAGGTGGCCCGAAAATTAGGCGAGAAATTTAGTAAGGTTATTGCAACGGACTTAAGTGCACAGCAACTACAACGGGCACCATCTTTTGAAAATGTGCAGTACTTATGCGAATCTGCAGAATCAAGTTCTTTGGCAACGCAGTCTTGTGACCTTATCACAGTGGCTCAGGCCATACATTGGTTTGATTTTAATAAGTTTTATCATCAGGTTTCTCGTGTGCTTAAACCAAATGGCATTCTCGCTGTGTGGGTTTATGAAAATATTTGCATCAATGAAGAAATAGATAAATTATTATATGGGCTTTATGAAAACACATTAGGCCCATATTGGGATCCTGCCAGAAAACTTATAGAAGAGAAACTCACATCGATCCCTTTTCCATTCGAAGAAATTGACTGTCCTGTTTTTGAAATCCGAGATACCTGGAATCGCGATCGTTTTTTAGGTTATTTAAGCTCCTGGTCTGCACTTCATAAGTATGAAAAATACATTGGACATTCTCCATTGCCGGCATTTAAAACGCAACTAGAAAAAATCTGGCCGGATCAGGAAAATTGCGAAGTGAGGTTTCCGGTTTATATCAGAATGGGAAAAATCAGGAAAGTTTACAGTAATCAGTAATCAGTTTTCAGTTGATTGGATTTTACACTTTGGTTTTGAGCAATTTGGCTATATTATTGTAAAGTAGCTTTTCCAATTTATATTATGAACGGACGAACGTTAGTTAGTATCAGTAAAATTGAGATCTATCAAATATTCAGCAATATACCGTTTATAGCCAATCCGTCTGATACACATGTTCGATCTAAGCTCCATCATATATACTCCTCCCGACATCATCATCACCTTTTTAGGGAATAAGATTTTCATGTCGGGACTCCATACTCCTTAATCTATCATCTGTCCTCCATCTTTTCCCATTTTTAAATTGCGAATGGAAACATTTGATAAAATGAAAAAAGTTGCGTTGGCAAAAGGCTTCGATGATAATTTGAAAGGGGAAGTCAAATCAAATCGTTTGATGATAAGGAGTTTTATGGAACTTTTGATTTTCGGTAAATAATATCTCCTGATTTGAGGCCACTTATCCATAGGAATCATTGAATTACTTACCTTTGGCCAACCATGCAAATGCAATCCATCCTAAGGCCACTGGCCTTGTTTAGTTCCTATATTTTTCATCCTATTTTTCTACTCTTTTATGCTTTGTTTTTATTGCTATGTCTGAAACCACATCTATTTGGTGTTTTGGTTTGGTCTGAGCAGTCTATTTTGGTAGTACTCACTTTTATCTATACGGTCTTCATCCCTTCCATTGCAATTGGACTTATGAAATGGACCGGATTGTTAAAATCATTTAGTATGACTGATCGTTTTGATCGGTTTATACCCTTGATTATATGTGCGATATTTAATTTATGGCTGTGGATCAACCTGAAATCCCAGGAAAATATACCTAAATTAATGACGGCTTTTGTGTTGAGTGCCATTATCTGTATTTTCTTTGCATTTGTGATCAACACGAAACTGAAATTGAGTTTACACACTGCTTCATGGGCATCTTTCTGCTGCTTGTGGTGGATGGTCCGCTTTCATTTTCCGGAGGATTCAATTTTCTATTTCCGATTTTACAGAGAAGGCGTATCTTCTTTTCATATTCATGAGCTTTTGATGATTTCTGTGCTGCTTGCTGCATGGATTGGAAGTTGCAGACTTTATTTGAAGGCTCATACCAGAGATGAAATATATATTGGTTATATTGTTGGCATTATTTCCACTATACTTGCATTTTCATATACATTTTAAGATGGAACATTTAAAAAAGAGCGTTGAAGCTGCATGGGATGACCGCAGTTTGTTGAATGAGAAAGAAATAAAGGAGCATATCCAGGAAGTTATATCCTTATTGGATAGTGGGAGGATTAGGGTTGCCGAACCCGGTGAAGATAAATGGCGCGTCAATGAATGGATTAAGAAAGCGATATTGCTTTTTTTCCCCATTAGCGAGAATCGGATCATTAAAGCTGGAGACCTCGAATTTTTTGATAAAATACCCACAAAAACCAATTTTGGCCAATTGGGTATCAGGGCTGTTCCACATGCCATTGCTCGTTACGGATCGTATATTGAACCGGGCGCGATCCTCATGCCAAGTTATGTGAACATCGGGGCATGGGTAGGCTCAGGTACAATGGTAGACACCTGGGCAACTGTCGGCTCTTGTGCACAAATCGGACGAAATGTTCATTTGGCAGGAGGCGTAGGCATAGGCGGAGTTCTTGAACCTCCGCAGGCACAACCAAATATTATCGAAGACAATGCTTTCATTGGATCCCGCTGCATCATCGTAGAAGGAGCCATAATTGGTCGGGAAGCTGTTTTAGGTGCTAATGTGGTGATTACGGGTTCAACACATATTTTGGATGTAACTAAAGAACAAGCCGTTAAGTATCAAGGCTTTGTACCACCAAGATCCGTCGTGATTCCGGGCTCTTATACCAAAAAATATCCTGCAGGTGATTATCAGGTGCCCTGCGCATTGATCATTGGTGAGCGCAAAGAATCAACAGACAAAAAGGTTTCGCTCAATGATGCTTTGCGCGAATACAATATTTCTGCTTAAACCAAGCACTTGGATTTGTTGTTTTAACTTAAGTTTATTGATTTCACTCTATATTGCTGAAATTATTTTCGGCTATTTTGCGTTTTTATTAGTTGAACAGTTTGTATGGCACCAAAGGAAAATTATTACGACCAGTTAATTCTTAAAATTGACCAATTTACCCGTAAGTATTACATGAATCAATTGATTCGGGGCAGTCTTTACTTTGTGGGTTTATTAACTCTTGTATTCCTGGCTTACAATTTTTTGGAGAGTCAATTCTATTTTAGTAAAAGTGTAAGAGCAATTCTTTCATTTTCCTACCTGGGGTTATTTATGGCCGGTTTGGTTTTTTGGATTTTGACACCACTTTTTCATTATTTCAGATTGGGTAAATTGATCTCACACGAAGAAGCTGCCAAAATCATTGGTAGCCAATTCAAAGATGTAAAGGACAAGCTGCTCAATGTACTTCAACTGAAGTCTCAATCCATTAATTTTTCAGATCGCAGTTTAATTGAAGCGAGTATTGCCCAGAAATCTTACGATCTACAACCGGTTCCTTTTGTTCAAGCCATAGACTTACAAAAAAACCGCAAATACATGCATTATGCAATCGGACCTGTTTTTCTATTAGCTTCTATATTGGTATTTGCTCCCGGGTTTATTCAAAAACCCACTCAACGACTCCTTCAGTTGGATAAAGATTTTGAAAAAGAAGCAGCATTTAAATTTGTGTTGGATGTACCTGATTTAAAAGTGGAACAGAACGGAGAATTTACACTTCGTTTGCACACCGAAGGTCGCGCCATTCCCGCAGAAGCGTTTATTGAGGTGGATAATTTTCAGTATCGTTTACAGAAGGAAGGCCCGGAACAATTTGTATATACCTTCAGTAATGTACAAAAAGATCAGACCTTCAAAATATTTTCGGGCAATGTGCAGTCGGATGAGTTTTTGTTACAAGTGCTGATGAAACCTTTGGTTGAACAATTTGAGGTGAGTCTGACTTACCCTGCTTATACAGGACGCAAACCTGAAAAAATAGAGAACATTGGTGACCTTTTGATTCCAACAGGAACCAAAGTGTCCTGGGAAATCCATACAAGTTTTACAGATCAATTGTCTTTTAAAACCGAAAGTGACCAGCACATATCAGCATTGGAATTACAAAATGAAAACCAATTCAGATATACCAGGAAATTCTCCAAAAACGAATCCTACACTTTGTATTTAAAAAACCAACAATTGCCAGATCCGGATTCTGTAACGTACCAGATACATATCATCGAAGATCAATATCCACAAATCAAGGTCGAATCTTTTGCGGATAGCTCCAATTGGAAAGTACAATACTTTGCAGGAGATGCAAGCGATGATTATGGAATCAAAACTTTGACTTTTAACTACACCATATTGCAAAAAGACGGGAAGGAAAAATTGATTAAATCTGTACCCATTCAAACAACTTCTGAAGCTAAACTTCAGGATTTCAGATATGTTTTTGATGCAAATAATTTCAATCTGGAACCCGGAGAATCTATCAGTTATTATTTTGAAGTTTGGGATAATGATGCAGTTAATGGGAGTAAATCAGCACGCAGCCAGATACAGTTGTATAAAGAAGCTTCGGAAGAAGAACTTGCTAAACAAGAGGCCAGCAATAACCAGGACATAAAAGACAATCTGGAAGATGCCTTGAAGGACATTAAGAAATTGCAGGAACGGATTGATGCTTTTAAAAATAAAATGCGTCAAAAAAAGGACCTGGAGTGGCAGCATAAAAAAGAAATAGAAAAGCTGATGCAGGATCAGCAGAAGCTGCAGAATAAACTCGATGAGGCCAGGAAAAAATTTGATGAGAATTTAAAAAAACAGACCAACGAAGACGAAAAATTACAGGAAAAACAAGAGCAACTTCAGAAGTTGTTTAATGAAACTGCAAGTGAGGAAATGAAACAAATCATGAAACAGATTCAGGATCTGATGAGTGAATTGAACAAAGAGCAAACGCTTAAAATGACGGAGCAATTCCAGAATAAAAATATGGATATGTCTAAAGAAATGGAGCGATTGCTGGAATTGTTCAAACAATTGGAATTGGAGAAGAACCTCAAAGATCAAATCAATGAGTTGCGCAAACTTTCTGATAAACAAGATGCACTTTCAGAACAAACCCAAAAGGAAGAAGCAAAGGAAGATGGGCTGAAAGATCAGCAAGAAGATATCAATAAAAAATTTGATGATCTTGCTAAAAAGCAGGAAGAGATGCAAAAGAAGAATGAGGAGATGAAATCGCAGCGCAAAATGGAAGATCGCAAAGCGCAGAGTGAAGACATTAAAAAAGATCTAAAGGGCGCATCTGAAGAAATGAAAAATAAGGATGCAGGTAAATCCGGAAAGAGCAAGGCGGCGAAAAAACAAAAGGATGCTTCTAAAAAGATGAAAGAAATGGCTGATCAAATGGAGCAGGAAATGGAGGAGTCCGATCAGGAACAAGCGGAAGAAGATGCCAAAATGTTGCGCCAATTGTTGGAGAATTTAGTAGCCTTGTCATTTGAGCAGGAAGGCCTGGTGAAAGAGTTTGGACAGGTGAATGTGCAGACGCCAAAATTTCTGGGTTTGGTCCAGGATCAATTTAGAATCAAAGAAAATTTTAAAATTGTAGAAGATACACTTGAAGTTTTGAGTAAAAGAATTGTTGAGATTCAATCTTTTGTTCAGGATAAGGTCAATGAGATCAATGCTAATTTTGTATCGGGGATTGATCACCTGGAAGAGCGCAGAAGTGCAGAAGCCGGAAACAATCAGCGAAGAGTAATGACCAATATGAACGATCTGGCACTCATGCTGTCTGAAACTTTAAATCAAAAGCAAAAAGAGTGTAAAGGGGGTTCATGTAAAAAACCAGGCAATAAATCTTGCGATAAACCCGGACAAAGTTCAGGCCGTAAACCGGCTGACAAGATCACAGAAGGCATGAAAAAAATGGGTCAGGGAATGAAAGATCAATTGGGGAAGATGAAGGAAGGAAAACAAGGGACTTCTCAGGAGTTTGCGGAAATGGCAGCACAGCAAGCTAAACTGCGTAAAATGTTGCAGGATTTGGACAAAGAAAACAGTGAACGCGGAAATGGTTCTAAAGAAGCGCGCGAGGCGATAGAGGAAATGAATAAGCTCGAAAAGCAGTTGGTCAATAAACAATTAACCAATGAAATGCTCAAAAGGCAAGAGGAAATTACCACGAGGCTGCTAGAATCTGATCGCGCAGAACGCGAAAGGGAATGGGATGAACAAAGAAAATCTGAAACTGGTACGAATATTGAACGTAAGTTTCCGCCCGGTCTGGAAGAATATATCAAACAAAGACAGGGAGAGACAGAATGGTTCAAACAAATATCACCGGAATTGCGGCCTTTTTACAAACGGCTGGTAGAGCAATATTATCAAAGCCTCAAAAAGCAGGGATGATCCGCATTGCTTCAGTACCGGCTAATATTTGTCAGGTAGAAGAATACCTGCACACCATTTTTAACGAATACCATTTAGACAAAAGTCTATATCCGAATATTCTGGTGTCGATTACTGAAGCCGTAAATAATGCCATATTACACGGTAACAAATCCGATTGTAATAAATTTGTAAGTCTGAAAATGACACGGATGAAAAAGCATATCTGCTTTAAAATTTCTGACGAGGGACAAGGTTTTGATCCGGCTTCCATTCCGGATCCAACACTGCCTGAAAATATTCATCAATGTGGCGGAAGAGGCGTTTTCCTCATGCAACGCTTATCTGATCGCGTTATTTTTTCAGATAATGGTCGTACGGTAGAGATCAAATTTGCAATTCAGACATCATAAATATCAATTAGTCATACATCGTATGCATGTGCTGTTTATTTAGCTAACACTTGTAAGGTAATTTTTTAAATGCCACCTGCTTCAAACATCCAATTTGATTTTCAATGTGAGACATTTGAAATTCCGGAAAGAAAATGGAAGGAATGGATCAACAAAATGATCAAGTTACATGGAAAGAAACCCGGAAACATCAATATCATTTTTTGTGATGACCTGTATCTGCTGAACATGAACAAGCAGTTTTTGGGCCACGACTATTTTACTGACATCATTACCTTTCCTTTAGCAAATGATAAAATTGAGGGCGAACTGTACATTAGTATAGATCGGGTCATTGATAATGCCCCAAAGTTTAATCAGGATGTAGAACAAGAAAAATTGCGCGTCATCATCCATGGAATCTTGCATTTACTCGGTTTTAAGGACAAAACTAAAGCTGAACAAAAGCAAATGCGAGAATTGGAAGAAGAGGCCGTCAATTTATACAACAATGCTCTGGTTCCGAAAGACAATTATTTCGATTGGGTCTACGGTGTTGTTCAGACGATTCCTAGAGGTCGCGTAAGCACTTATGGGGCTATTGCAGATTATTTATCATTAGGTTCGGCGAGAATGGTAGGCTGGGCATTAAATCAACTCAAAGGCCATGTTTCAAATATCCCGGCACACAGGGTCGTCAATGTCAAAGGAGAACTCAGCGGCCGAATGATGTTTGGTGAAGCCGGCGAACGCATGGCTAAATTACTGCGGAAAGAAGGTGTAAAGGTTGTAGATCACAAAGTAACTCCTATGGAAGATTTTTTTTGGCATCCGGAAGAGGGATAAAAGTTGGCAGTCTGAAGAATTTTACAATACCGGAATGAAAAATTTTGTTGTTTGTAATGGTTATGATTTTTTCCGGAGCAATTGAATAAAGCTAACAAACGTTTATTAGATTTAATTCTTTCAATTACTTGAAATATATATGAGTTTAGTTCATTCTTTTTTAATCCCTTTACCTCATTATTATCTAATGAGGCTCACCGAGCCTTTCCTTGTTCGCTTCCTGATGTCTGTATCATTATAACGAATATCGTAGCTGCATTGATACATATATGTATCAATAGGAAGTGGCTTTCCGTCTTTGAAACCATCCCAGCCTGAATCAGGGCTGTTGCTCATATATACTTCCTGACCCCAGCGATTAAATATTTTTAAAGAGTAATTGCCTATGATTTCAGGGCAGGTGATGAAAGGTCTGAAATCATTGTTGATGTCATCGCCATTTCCCGGAGTAAATGCATTTGGAAAAGTAAGACAATTGCAATCATCGACGAGAACCATATTGATGCTTTCAATCTTACAGTCATCCAGGGTATCCACCGGGAAATTTTTATAAGCACCGCTTTTGGTAAACACGAAATTTTTGTACGAGAATTGATCGCAAAATCTTACCGTATCCAATTCAATGGGATTTGAACTGGTATGATCATAAATTTTATCAAGTTTGAGCCGGATGATCAAGCTGTCACATCCATTTTGGTCTTTAAGAGTAATGTTATATTCTCCCGAACGATCGTAAGTATTTCCTAGATAGCTAAAAGAGCTGCCGCAAAAAGTCTTTGCTTCTGAAAGTTCTGTGGGTTTCGCGAGATTTAAGTTGAGTATAAATACAGAGTCGCACTGGCCTGCCGATCCCGGTAGGTTTATGTTGTATATGCCAGCTTGATGATAAGTGTTTCCTCTAAAGTCATAAGAGCTACCTTCACATATTGAATAATTTAAAGTATCTATGAAACCTGAGTTGATCAGAATTTCTTTCGTGATGGATTTTACGATACAACTAAATTGCAATACTCTTGTAATTTGATATGTACCTGATTTAGTGAATACGAAATCAAGGCTGCCATCAACTTTAATGGTATCCTGATTGATCAACCAATAACCAGTTCCTGGTCCTGCAGATTGGTCTTCAAATGATACCTTACCGGGACAGGCTTCAGTTGGTCCATTAAAATCTGGAGTCAAAAATGGAATTTCTTCGCAAAGGACTTGTTCCTTACTCAGGGAATCGCTGAAATTGAGGTAATCTAAAATTCGATGGCCGGATCTGCTTTGGTAAATATAATCAGCTACCTGCCATGTCGGGCTGTATAAACTCACTTCAGGAGTGACGTCAATATCATAACAACCCGATTGATATAGATTATCGGTTTTGATGATGAGCCCCTGGCTATGATTGCGGTCGGTATAAGCTCTCGAAAAACCGCCAATGAGAACAGACCCCTTGCTGCTTTTACGTACTCGGGTATATTGCGAACCGTGTTGATTGTATAAAAAGATCTTGCGGATGCTGCCGTTTTTATTGATGACATAAAGCGCATTTTTGTTAGGTGAATTTGGGAAATTTACATTGTGTGTTGAAAATCCCAGTGAACTTACACCAATCGCATAGCCCCCGTCATCCAACAAGCTTAAGCCTTCTCCAATTGTGCTATTGTCACTTCCACGATTCACTTCATACACATTAGCAAAAACGGTGTTCAAGCTACTGTCTACCTTAATGAGGTAGGCATCATTTTCAGAACTTGCATGATTGTCTTCAAGTAAGGTAGTAAAACCAGTGATCAGATAATGATCTTCTTTGTCGACGATCAAATCAAAGGCATTGGTGCGTTGGTTATGATAGCCCCAAGTTTTAAATCGCAAAGGATTTCCGTTAGCATCCGCTTGCAAAATAAAAGCTTGAAAGGTAGTATCTGCGATACAACGACCCGTGACGATGATCCGATTGCGGGAATCCAATTTTACGGCAAAAGCCTCATCGTAAGTACCTGCAGGATTACCAAAAGTTTTGCTCCAAACGACATTGCCAAGTGCATCCAATTTGATAAGATAGATATCATCTGCAACTGCATCAGTACCATGTGTACCAGTGCTCCCAGCGATGATGAATCCTCCATCTGAAGTCATGGCAATATCCCGACCAAATTCAGTACTGTTGCCAATGCGTTTCATCCACTTCGTTTGACCGTCTTTTGATATTCGACCTACCAGGATCGAAGCTCTGAAAAAACCGGTACCCAGATTGAAGCTGAATACGATATCACCTTCAGGGGTTTCTATAATTCCGGCATTGGTATTGGTTGGTGATCCTGAAAAACCCAGCCTTTTACCCCAAAGTACCTTGCCTGTACAATCGTAACGCACCAAATGGCCTTCTGAAAAATTGGATGTGTCATTGATAAAACCCAAGGTTGCGAAACCATCATCTGACAAACTTTCAAGATCGTAGAAGCTGGCCTGATTGTTTTTGATACCGGGAGTAAATGTACCGGGGGCATAAGTCTTCTGAAACTTAATGTGTTGACCGGGTAGAGTGATGGAAAATCCTGAAAGAAGCAATAGTAAATAAAAAGCAGTTTGACTGAAATTGATGGCAAAATTCATGGATGAAAATTATAGTTCCAAAAATAGGGAATAAATGGAATGTTCTGAAGGAGAACTATGAATTATCAAATGTCGTATCAAAATGCGAATTAAGCGCCTATTTGTATCTTGCAGTTTTTAGATGAAACGCGAATTTGTAGTTAACGTAAGTTTATTATTGGTCAGCAATTTATTGATCAAAGTCTATTTTCTTTTAGGTATAGACAGAAATTTCCAATTGGCATTGGGAGCAGAGCAATATGGACTTTATTACAGTTTATTCAATTTTACCTTGGTGTTTCAGTTTATCAATGATTTTGGATTACAAAACCTGATCAACCGATTTGTTAGTCAGAACAGAGATGATAGTTTAAAACGCCTTCAGGAATTCGCTGTGATGAAAATTTTACTCTCCACGATATACATTGGAGTTATTGTAATCATGTGCAAAGCTGCAAATTACCCATCGGATTACTGGATATTGATATTTCATTTGGCGATTAATCAGGTTTTAGCGAGTGCTATTTCATTTAACAGAGCCGGAATTTCAGGATTAGGATTTTACAGACAGGATAGTTTTTTTTCTGTAATGGACCGGTTTATATTAATTTTAATGGGGTCTGCGCTACTATGGATTCCTTTTTTTCATAGCTATTTAAACATACATGGATTTATCTGGATACAAAGTATTTCTTTGGCGATCACATTTATTTTAACTTATATTTTTTTAAAGAAGAAAGGATTGGTTTTTCAAAGATTATTTCCCGATGTGATCCCCATCAAAAATTTATTAATTTCAACATTGCCATTTGCTTTCATTTATTTATGCGGTTCTATTTATAACAAAGCTGATGTTGTATTATTACATCGGCTGCATGAACATGGAGCTGAACAGGCAGGTATATATGCATCTGCGATGCGATTGTTTGAAGCAGCAAGTATGTTTTCACTAGCGATTGGTGGATTATTATTGGCCATGTTTTCGCGATTGCATGAACAAGCAGATAAACTCAGTGGCTTGTTTAAGTTGTCTGTAAAATGGTTGCTGGTTGGCACCTTACTGGTAAGTACACTCGGATTTTTTTATGCAGCAGAATGGGTCGATATTTTATATAAAAGAAATGATCCATTATGGATTCAGACTTTTGCAATAGTCATGATGGCCTTTCTTCCAGCAAGTTTAAATTTTATATTAGGCGCATTTTATCAGGCAGTTCATAAAGAAAGGGTATTGCTAATATTTTATGCCTTGGCTGCAATATTGTGCATCCTATTGAATTGGAAATGGATTCCTGAATATGGAGCACAGGCAACTGCAATCGTCGCGGTGGTAGTTCATGGCACTTTATTTTTTATACAGGCGATTTATATTTGGCTGAAGTCATTGGTCAACATCACCCGCGATTTTGTATTGTTCACCTTTGTATTTTGCGGACTTTCCTGGCTGCTTGCCTTCGGAATTTACCAGTTTGAGCTCGATTGGAAGGTCAAAATTGGATTAACCACTACGAGTATTTTAGGCATTGCTTTTGCCTTCAGGATACTCTCCATCGTCGAAATGCGCCATTCCTCACCTGAAGAAACCGATACAAATTGATAATAGTTTAATATGAATACTATTGTCTTATAATGACATATATAAGCAAGCAGGAAAAATATGCTAATCATTTTGGAAAAGAGAAATCTGCTGGTATCTTTGCCGTCCCTATGAAAAGGGAGATTAGCTCAGCTGGTTCAGAGCATCTGCCTTACAAGCAGAGGGTCACTGGTTCGAACCCAGTATCTCCCACTGATAATTAAGGAGTTACAATGTGAAATTTGTAGCTCCTTTTTTATTAGGATATGATAATTCAATTTCAAAATCCAATGTTAGCTTAGGACAACTTCTGGATATTGATTAAAAAAGCATTTTGTGCAAAAATTAGTAATTTATTTATGACTTATGGCATAGAGTGTGATACATATACAGTAGTTCATCCTTCATTCGAAGAAAGGAAATCGAAAAACGCAAGCCAAGATGCTCTGCATTTTTGCTTTTATAGAAGAGTTGTTGTTCTTCTTTTAAATTTTTGCATTATTTTATTCCTTTTAATATCCTTTCCTATTAAAAAGTTGGCCGTCAATAAAAATAATACTCATTCACTTTCCTGAGTGGTTGAAACAGACGACAAGATTAAATTGCACTCACATATCAGTTATCGGTTTGCCGGATATGTGGGAAATTATTTATATTTGAGATAAACTAATGCAAAATGATTAAATACATACTAGTGTTATTATGGATTTTTATTGATTCGTTTTGCATCTACTCTCAGAATAAATGGGAATCTATCAATCTTCCTGCTGCTTCTCGAATCAACAATGTTGCCACCTCAAAAGACCACAAACTGTATATCAGCATGCCTTATTCCGGAATACAAGTGTCGGAAGATTTTGGAATGACTTGGAAATACATCAATGGGGGATTGGAAAGCGCTGTTTCGAAAGACGCTCTTTTGGTCAGTGATGGATTTGACCGTTTATTTTTAGCTAATGGATCTGAATTATATGTTTTGAATAAAGGGATAACAGATTGGGAAAAATTGAATTATTCTTATGAGAAAATAACAAATATCGTTGTTGATAGTTTCGGTGTTATATTTTGTTTTACCTCAAGCAATCTTTATTATACAATTGACCAAGGGATGACTTTTACTAATTTTATTAAACCTTCGCCTACAATATTGAGATTTCCAAAATCAATATGTAGAATTAATTCCAGATATTATCTGCTTGCGTTTGGAAATACCAACTATAATTTATACGAATTGGACCTAAATGGAATAGCATCTGACAGCCAGTTAACAGTACCGGTAAACTTTCAGAACATAATACCGACTTCGGAGGGAAAAATAATTTTAACGACTACGGACAATTTATACAATAATTTTTTATACGATCCCAGCAATAATAAGCTAGACACTTTAGTAGCAGGTCATATTGGCCAGAATAGCATCAGAGGTAAAATTACCAGTGATCTTCATGGCAATTTAATCAACTATGGTATGCCGCATTATCTATCTGAAGACGGGGGAGCAAATTGGACCCAGATTCCCGGAAGGAAAAATATTGGCGGCCATATTTTGACGCTACCTGTAGCTTTCTACAAGCGGCAAATGTTGTTTTTTTATACACATAGAATTGGTGCGGATTTAATTTATTACTATTCCGATCCGTTGGATACCATTTGTGATTTAAGGAGCAATTTAAAAAATTTAAGTACACCTTTCATTTTGCATCATGAAAAGGGTCAATTGGTCGTAGGTACAGAACCATATCCTTCTTTTTTTACATCTGATTTTCGCATAACTCATAATGGAGGATTGGATTGGTTGAAGCTGGATTATACTTTTGATAGCTCTGCAATAAAGTCGCTCCATAAAAATCAGAGAGGTGACCTATATGCATTTACAAACAAAGGGATCTATAAGTCTAATGATTTCTTTAAATCTCACATAAAATTGAAAGAGGTGGTCACGAGATTCATGTTTATAGGAAAAAACAATGAATTTTATTTTTTGGATAGCGACCCTTATGGCCTTTTAGAATACGATGAAAACCTGGAAATATCTGTTTATGTACCTGTTGTTCCGTGCGGTTTTGATGGAGTATTGCATAACATGCTTTTTCACCCCAATGGATGGAATTATGTTCTTTGGTCTCAAAGTTGTTATGCTACTCAAAAGGAACGGTATGGGACTTATGGAAGCCCTTACTCAAAATATTGGATGAAACATCCTTTTAAAATGAATTCGTATGGAGATATTTATTACCTCGATGAAGCATTGTTTAAATTAAGTCCGGAATTAGAAGTGATTGATAGCGTAGGCGAATTTCATCAAGATGCGATACTTTGCGGTTTTGATAAACAAGACAATATATACTTATTTGACCCTGTTAAAGGACTGTTCAAATGTATAAATAATGATTGTATTGCCTTTGACATGAATGGGTTGCCTTTCCCGCACATCAAAATTCATCAAATAACTTCTGACAGCACCGGTAGCCTGTTTGCAAGTACTATTAATGGAGGCCTTTATAAGTACGTGATGACTAATGCTGCAGATCAATCATTCAATTTACGCCATGTGATTGAGATCGTTCCAAATCCAAGTTTGGATCTCATTCATATTGATTTTAGAGGAGAATTAAATGATAAATCCGAGCTGAAATTTTTTAATTCTTTTGGAATATTAACAAAGATGGAAACGCTACATAATCACCAACAGACGATAACTATTTATGATTTGGAACCTGGAATGTATGTGATTCATTTGGAGGGACAAATGGTTGCAAAGTTTATGAAGTTGTAACATGTTGTGTTGTTAAAACCAAATAAATAAAACCTCGCGGGGCCTGTATATTGTAGCGTGGGGCGATATACTAAACACACCACTTATTCAATAGAGGGGGGTCAGATGAAATTATAAAAATTCTTAATTTCACTAAATCGATATAATGAAATTATAAATTTTTTACATTTAATAATAAGTTAATAGTAATTTAAGCATTCATCGTTTCGAAACAGGCAGGAATATACAAAAGCTTCAATATCAAAGTTTTGAACCATATACAATCGATAAGGCATGGCACTTAGATGATGACATTGTCACTGAATATTCCGGTCATTTTGAAAAACCACCGATTCCGGTTGAACCTGAGCTAGGGTTTCCGTTATTAGCTGCCAATACTTTCAGGTTCTGATTAATGAATCTTGTAAAATTCTTGATCTTGTTGAATTTTATTATTTCAGAATCGTGGTCTGAAATAATAGGGAAGATTAAACACCTCTGAATTTAAGTTAAAACATTGATTAACAATTATAAAGTAAGTTTATATCCTGAGTTTTCTATTTTATTAGTCTAGCTATAATATTACTTTTGAGTTGTATTTGTCATACTATAGTATTACATTTGCTACTATATAGTCATAATATAATCTTACAAATATGGGCAAAAAGGCATTACAGGTTCAGCATCTTAGTGATAAAATGCAAGTGGTTTCAATTTTAAATAATGTAGCACAGCCGCCAACTGGCTGGATTAAAGCTACTCGTATTACTTTAGGTATAACATTGCAGCAATTGGGAAATAAGTTATCCATTTCAAAGCAAAGCATGCGAGATATAGAACGAAGGGAACAGGATGGCACAATTACAATTAAAGCACTTACGGCCGCAGCTCATGCATTAGATATGAATTTGGTGTATGGATTCGTACCTATGGATGGCACTTTGGAGCAATTGATTGACAGAAAAGCAAAAGAGTTAGCCACTCAAATTGTATTAAGGACCTCCAACTCCATGAAATTGGAGGATCAGGAAAATTCGAAAAAACGTTTACTTAAAGCAATTGAGGAATGCACAACTGCTTTAAAAAACGAAATGCCTAAGATTTTATGGGATTAAAATTTGAACACCCAGATGGGCAAACCCCTTTGTATGAAGAAGAAAAAGACGGATTGCTCATTCCAACTATTGCTACACGGGGAGAGCTGGATGAGTTTGAACAACAAAATATTGAGCAGGCTGTACAATGGGTTTTAATGAAAACATTTAAGCCGGATGTAGTCTTCACTGAAAAATTTATCCGAGATGTTCACAAAAGAATGTATGGAAATATTTGGGCTTGGGCAGGTGATTTCAGAAGGTCTAATAAGAACCTTGGAGTTGACAAATGGCAAATTTCCATCGAACTCAAAAAACTCTTAGAGGATGCAATATTCTGGATGGATAACAAAACCTATAGCCCTGATGAATTTGCAATAAGGTTTAAACATAAACTCGTTAGCATACATTGTTTCCCTAATGGAAACGGCAGACATAGCCGCTTATTAGCTGATATTATTATTGGGAAACTATTTAAACTGCAAGTATTTTCCTGGGGTGCGTCTCATCTGGACCCGGCATCAAATTCAAGAGCAACTTATATTAACGCCCTTAAAAAAGCAGACAATGGTGAGATTGTTCCTTTGTTAGAATTTGCCCGTTCATAATTTTCTATAAATTTCACACGTACAAGAACTTATTTGTTTTAATAGAATTATTTGATAATTTCAATCGGATTGACTTGTGATTTTAATGCAATGAATGAATAGAAATATAATTATGTAATTGTTTCATGTTATGAAACTACTTTCCGAGGCAGGCTCTTTATTTTCTTAAACTATTTCTTTTAAAATAACTTTGCAAATCTGCCTTAAATTGCAAAGGAATTTTAGCTATGGAAACATCTCTCATCATCATCATTATCGGCTTGTTTATCTTTTTCGGACATTATCTGAGCGGCTTGTTTGGACGGAAAGGAGTTCCCGATGTTGTGGGGCTTATGTTGATAGGGGTATTGATAGGGCATACCAGGGATAAGACATAAAATAAATTTGTTTTCATTTTTTAAATTTTAATGTAATTCAACTTATTTACTATCCAATTGCTAAAAAAATCCTGATCTGAATTTCAGCCAAGTGATTTGTTAAAATTCCTTCATTACAGAGAAAGTGTATTTTATTTATTTATAGCACAATTAGCGAATCACAAATATTAACCTTTATACTATAGCACATTAATTTCCGATCTGGAGTTCAATCTAAACATGAATTCAATAAGTATAAAGCAATTCTCTTTTTAATGTGTTACAAAGATCTTTATCGCATAAAATTGTTTGTCATGAATTAATTGAAGCAAATAAAGATTGCCAGGGATCAGATCTGTTGTAGGAATACTGAGCCGATAATTATTAATATAAGATCGCATTTTACCTGAAGAATTCACTCGACCGGCGAAGTCAATCAATCGCCACTGAACAATTCCCTGCCAGGATTCATTCAATTGAATATTCAACTGCGTTTTACATTCTACAGGATTTGGCCAAACTCGAATTCCAGATCTTTCTAGATCATCAACTGCAATGACATAAAAGACAACGGTGCTGTCATAACTTTCTGAAATCATACTGGTAACATAAGTACGAACGCAGGAATCTGACAGTTCCGGGACATAAACATATCCCATAGAATCATTTTCCCAATGGACGAAAGACTCGCCTGTTCCATCAACAGTGTCCTGTCGCTCATCGTCTTTATACCAAAATCCCCTTTGGTCTCCAACAATCTTTATGCCCGTTGCAGTAACCATATGTGCACCTACAACTGAATCCTTTTTGATATCTTTATAGACAAACTCTAGTTCAACGTCTTCCCCGGCCTTCATCTCCCGGACCAGCCAATCCCATCTCAAACGAAATGGTTTCATGGTATCATTGTCATTTCGTGCAGAATGACCGTGCAAACTATCCGGCGACCTTATGTCTTCAATTGGCCAGTGACAGCAGCGTTGGAATTTTACCTTTATCGGTAATTTGTACTTGTCTATAAAAGCCAGTTTACCCAGAATAAAGGAATCAGTTAATACTCCTTGCTCATTTGGTCTTTTCATAAGCCTACTGAGTTCTTCCATTTTTTCTCGCAAACTCAGATTCGTTTTAATTTTATCCGGAAATTGTCCTTCCAGCCACTGCATGCTATTGGCTGCGGCAGTTGGAGCACATGCATTCCAATCTCCCTGTGTATTCATGCTTGAGTTAGGTCTATGCCTTGAAGAATCCAGATCCAGATTATCAACTTTGCATCCTCTGTAGACTGAATCTGCAACCGCAGAGCTTCTTATGTCCGGCAATGGACTTCCGGTTGTGTGATCACTGTGATCGTCGCCATCTCCACTCACCGGATTGTATTTTATCATAATGTCTTTGGTCTGTATTTTATAGACCAAATTCTTTTTTAGTTTCCAATGAGGAATAATAGAATTGTAGGAATTTACATCTCTTCCATAATCTACGTACACATTCAACAATTTGTCTTTCAACTGGGCTGCATTCAGATCAAGTCGTTGGTAACTGAATGGATTATCCAATTTGTAGTCATTGTCAAAAACGGCTAAAGGCACAGCTCTGGATAGCCAAACCCATGCTCCGGATTCCTTTTGCGCAAAAATATTTACATAAGCCTGTTCTGTCATTTCAGAAGCCGGGATGAAAAGCCGGAATGTCCCGGACAATTGATAAGATTGCAAAGGTCCTGACAAATGAATATTTCTAAACGTCGTCAAAGGAATGGGATTAAACATTTTACCCGGCTTAAACTCCTGAGATACCGCTGCCTCAAGCCAGCAAGCATAATTGAGATTTTCAAAGCTCACAAGTCGTGACCATTTTTTTGAATTTTCTTGCTTTAAATGAGAATAAAAGATCCTATGTCCTCCTGCATTTTGGTCATCAATATCTAAGTGTATATAGATGCCATGAAACGATGGATGATCAAGAATTCCACAAACATTTGCCCAGCTTCCTTCAAGGCGTTGGTTATTGTTGTCATAATATCCAAATATTAGTTCAACTGAAGCACCTGCACTTATTTTCGTTTTTATAAAATCAAATGAAGGAAGGTCTCCATATTGCAAATATGCGTTGCTCGCCTGACTTCTCTGGTATACTTGTGGACTCATAATCAATGGCAAAGTATTTTGCGCCCATTGATATTCAATTCCTAAAGGCATGCATAAATTGTCCAGGAGGTTTAATTTACTTTCAATGAATTGTTTGACAGTAATTCCCGAAGCTGTTCGACGCAGTGCATCCCTGCTGATCAATTCGAGTATTTCCCTTTGCTGCAATCCATTGTCAAGTTCATCTGGATGCTTATTGATCAGTGACATTAATCCATTGGAAGCAGCTGCAGGCCCACTAGCCCTATTATCTCCGGAATAACATGGATTTGTCTTTGGAGCTAAAGCATTCAAATCCAATCCGACTATACCGGATTGATAGTTTAGATCGGGAAGCATATTATTTGTAAACGAAACAGGTGTTTTTACCAAAGGAGGATCTGCAGTCGGACTGATCCAATTTCCACCATAGGCACTGGTGTTCAATTGATGACATGTATTTTCAATAAAATCAAACCAAGGGAGCTTTTGATTTGACCAGGTATAATCTGTGATCAGAATGGATAATTGTAAATCTTGAATTAGCTCTCCCGCGACAAAATCAGCGCTGGTATAATTGATTGGAATCCAAACATCCCGTTCTTCCATCGGTGGGAATGGGAAATTATAAAAACAGGGCAATAAATTTTCATTTTTTCCACAGGCAATTTGGATCAATGGATTTTTAATCAACTGGAACAAGCTTTTGGGAAGTTTAAAGCCGATGGCACCATAGGGATAAATGGAAGGATTTGTTGGTGAAGACGAATTCCATTGTTCAGAAGTAAGTTGAATACCTAAACTTTCTGGTGTGAATTCAAATTGAGCATAATTATTCGTTGGTCCTGGATCTCCATCAAATATTATTTCTGCCGATGCTAAATGAGCTTCTTCTCTATTTAGGTAAAATAAATCTGCATTGGTGAGTAAGGTCGTCGTGGAAAATCCTGAAAGAAACCCCATCATATATGTTTTTTCAAAAACCATCCGGCCATTGTCCTGATTGGAAACTTTAATTTCGATAATAAAACCCGGAACAGGTTCTGGACCTTGATTGATGATCACAAGCTGAAAGACAATAGGTCTGTGCAGGTATATTTGGGCAGGCATTGACTTGAATGAAATGATGCTCAGATCTTGACCAATGATGGCAGTTGAACATAACAACAGGCAAAGAATTAATTGGAGCTTATTTTGTAAAATTGCTTTCATCTTACCAAAATTTAGGAATGCAAGATAATCAATTTTTATTTTGAAAACAAGTTTTTCTGTCTTATTTTTAATTCTTCCGGATGCTTTGAATCAATTATTTTATATTTTACTTGGCACAATGGCTGAGATTCTTTTTAGAAGGTATACGCGTCACGGCTGAAAACTCTATTCTAAGCTTTAAAGAAATTATTGAATTGAGAGCTGCGATTGAAATCAAAATTATTAAATTAGGTAAAAAACAAATGCTTGCAAAAAAGGTCTTACAATATTTATATGAACAAGCCATTACTGACATGCAAAGCTTATCAAGTGCATTGAATACAAGTATTCCCACTATTTCAAGATTATTGAATGATTTTATCAGGCTTGAAATATTGATTGAACTTACCGGCTTTAAACGTAATAGGGTATTTGCTTTTGAGCAATATTTAAAATTGTTCAGATAATGAGTTAGTTTGGATGGATTGAATGTTTTAACCAATATAAACCGTAAATTCATTATTAATTTGTCAAGTAACAGTTTGACTTTAACTTATGAGAAAGCGTTTACTTGTGTAAAAGGATCATCTCAATAAGCTTATACACTGATGAAAAATGTATATAAAATTTGTTTATATTTTTTATTGATCCTTGGGATGGGCATTTATTGGCCAATAACAGAATTTAACAATTTTGAAAACGAAACCAAACTAATTAATTTTTATTTTCAAAAAGGTGATGCAAATCAATTTAAAGTCGAAATAAATCCAATCCTATTGAGCAGAACATTAATCTTAAAAAATGATATCAACAATAAATTAAATCTGCATTCAATTGAACAACAAGAGAACAATTGTCCTACAGGTCTTGAGGCTTCGATATGGTATATGGGCAAACATAGTCTAAACTGGAATCGGGGTTTTCCGGCAGTGGATACCGGATTTAGCGGATATGGAGGGAGAAGCCCATACCTCAATTTGTGATCGTAATGGAAAATTATTATTTTATACCAACAATAATGAGATTTTTAATTCTAATCATCAGGTGATGGACAATGGAAATATCAATTCACCATTTGGATTAGCCGGAGCTTCTTCCACCATGAATTTAGTTTTACCCAACCGGGAACCGGTTCTTTGTATTGGATATTTTACCCAGGACAGATTACAGACCAAACAGACACTTTTGCAAAAACGCTCAGATATGCTATCATCGACATGAGTCAAAACGGGGGCTTGGGTAAGGTGATCTTAAAACACCAGATATTGATGGATACTACCTCAGAACGAGTGGAAGGCATCCGCCACTATAATGGAAAAGACTGGTGGATCATAGGTCAAAATGCAATTACCGAGCAATTTACGGTGTGGCTGTTAGATAAAAATGGATTTAGCTTAAATGGAAAAATGAACTCAGGAATAATAAATAATATTGATTATAAATTTGCTTTACGCGGTTATCTAAAATTTTCTCATAGCGGTTCTGTTATTGCGGAGGCAACCTTAGGTTTTGATGGAGTAAATAGAATTTTCTTAAGTGCAATAGAACTGCATCGTTTTGACCCAATGACCGGAACAATTTACGGTGGAGTACCATTGAGTTTTAATTTATTTAATGAATGGGTATACGGATCCGAATTTTCTTCAGACGACACAAAATTGTATATCACCGGAAGTAAAATTTGGCAAATAGATTTGGGTATGCTAGATACGGCGGTGATCAATCAAGTATAGTATCAATTTTGGATCAAGTCAGGCGCAACATAGGTGCACCAGTGTTAGGACCAGATGATAAAATATACATTACGACATTTTTAAACAGTTTTAATTTATTTAATATAAATAAACCTAATGAGAAAGGCCTTGCCTGTGATTTCCAATCACAAGGATTTTATTTAGGGGAAGGCTCAGGACTTGGAGCGCCTCATTTTGCACAAGGCCTGCAGTTTCCTTACCGGCTCTTTACGCATGGTCCTTATGAGTTTTGCGCCGATACGACGGTGCGTTATGTGTTGACCGATCCTTGTCCGCATCCTGATTTGCAATGGGTGTTACCTGACGGAGGAGTCATCGTAAACCAAAACGGGGATACCATTGATGTTTATTTTGCAGATCCCGGGTATAAACGGGTGATTGCAGCTTATCCTACTCTATGCGGATATAAAAGTGACACCCTAAAAATAAAAGTGAATAATTGTAATTGCCAATCGGCGTTTGAGTGGTTACAACGAGATACATCAATATGCAGTGGCAGTACCGCCACGTTTAAGTTCAATTCAAACGCAGACAGCGTTTTTGTCAATGGAAATTTTCTTACTTCTGATAGTTTTAAGATCGATGCATTGAATCAAGATACTTGTCTGGATGTTAAAATCCATTTTGCAGAATTTTGTGACAGTACACTGTCGTTGTGCATTTATACAAAAAAACAAGCTGTTGTTCAAAGGGACAGTATTGGGTTCTGTCCGGGAGATAGTCTTTTCATTGCGAATGTTTATTATTTTTCAGATACCCTTTTAATCTTCAATTATCAAGATCAATCAGGATGTGATTCCGTTTCATATCTTCAACTACTGACCTTCCTTCCAACCATTTCATCCACAGAACAGGTTTGGATCTGTCCGGGTGATTCAGTACAAGTTGGGCAACAATGGTATGAGGATAGTATTGATATTGTTCAAACGTATTCAGATAGGAATGGATGTGATTCAAATCATGTAATTTATATCAGGGTCTATCCTGAGAATCTACCCAATCAGTTTAATCATATCATGTGCAGGGGACTCCGTATTGTTCTTAGGAGTTTGGTGTAAAGACAGTATTCAAAAAGAATTGGTAAATCAGGACTCAAATGGCTGTGATTCAGTATGGAACCTTAATATAAAACTGTATCCTTTGAGCTTACCCGACACCAACAGATATGAAATATGTCCCGGAGATTCCATTCAACTTAATGGTCAATGGATTTATGATACTTTGAAGATTGAATCTCATTATCAAAATCAAAATGGCTGTGATTCAGTTCATAGAACGATCGTTAGCTACAAAAGCATTCCACAAGAAAAGAATCTTCAATATTTTATTTGTCAGGGCGATTCAATATATATCGCAAATGCCTGGATCAAAGAAGAAATGAATTGGACCATCCGAAAACAAAACCAAAGCAGTTGCGATTCGGTTTTTCATTATCAGATCAAATGGTATGATGAAATCCATGTTGATGTACTCAATGAGTTACAAATCGATGAAGGAGATTCCTTGGTATTGGATCCTTATTATTCATCCAATGTAAATCAGGTAAATTGGTCACCATCTACCGGACTGAGTTGTACAAATTGTTTACGTCCCAAAGTAAGTCCTCCAAAAGATACCAAATACTACATCACCGTACAAGATGACAACGGTTGCACTGCGATTGACTCCATACTCATAAGGCTTATTAAAAAGGAAAAGGAGTTGTATGTCCCTAATAGTTTTAGTCCAAATGGAGATAATCTCAATGATCGCTGGGGACCTGTGTTGGAGGAGGGAAACGGGATGGTTGAAAGCATCAAAGTATTTGACCGGTGGGGAAATCTTGTTTATGAATGTAGCGGCTTACAAATTAAAAATGGCCTATGTGCGAAATGGGATGGTAGTTTACGGTAAAAAATGCCAGCCAGGAGTTTATGTATATCAAATCATCTGGAGGAATAGCTCAGGAGTACTACAGCAGAAAGTGGGAGATGTGAGTTTGATTTTATAGATCCAAAAAATCCATCAGAGCATTGCTGATCGTCTTTTTGGTTTCATCATCAAAACCGGCAAAATAATTCTGGGTAGTTTTTTTATCACTATGGCCAAAAGCTTCGCCAACGACCTCCATGCTTTTACCAGCACGTATCAAACTTGTGGCAAAACTATGCCTTGCCCAATAACTGGAAATTTCATCTGTTATACCGTTATTAGCTGTCAATACTTTCAGGTTCTGATTGACAAACCTTGTAAAATTCTTGATCTTGTTGAATTTTATTATTTCAGAATCCTGGTCTGAAATAATAGGGAAGATTAAACACCTCTGAATTTAAGTTAAAACATTGATTAACAATTATATAGTAAGTTTATATCCTGAGTTTTCTATTTTATTAGTCTAGCTTTAATATTACTTTTGAGTTGTATTTGTCATACTATAGTATTACATTTGCTACTATAAAGTCAGAATATAATATTACAAATATGGGCAAAAAGGCATTACAGGTTCAGCATCTTAGTGATAAAATGCAAGTGGTTTCAATTTTAAATAATGTAGCACAGCCGCCAACTGGCTGGATTAAAGCTACTCGTATTACTTTAGGTATAACATTGCAGCAATTGGGAAATAAGTTATCCATTTCAAAGCAAAGCATGCGAGATATAGAACGAAGGGAACAGGATGGCACAATTACAATTAAAGCACTTACGGCCGCAGCTCATGCATTAGATATGAATTTGGTGTATGGATTCGTACCTATGGATGGCACTTTGGAGCAATTGATTGACAGAAAAGCAAAAGAGTTAGCCACCCAAATTGTATTAAGGACCTCCAACTCCATGAAATTGGAGGATCAGGAAAATTCGAAAAAACGTTTACTTAAAGCAATTGAGGAATGCACAACTGCTTTAAAAAACGAAATGCCTAAGATTTTATGGGATTAAAATTTGAACACCTAGATGGGCAAACCCCTTTGTATGAAGAAGAAAAAGACGGATTGCTCATTCCAACTATTGCTACCCGGGGAGAGCTGGATGAGTTTGAACAACAAAATATTGAGCAGGCTGTACAATGGGTTTTAATGAAAACATTTAAGCCGGATGTAGTCTTCACTGAAAAATTTATCCAGGATGTTCACAAGCGAATGTATGGAAATATTTGGGCTTGGGCAGGTGATTTCAGAAGGTCCAATAAGAACCTTGGAGTTGACAAATGGCAAATTTCCATCGAACTCAAAAAACTCTTAGAGGATGCAATATTCTGGATGGATAACAAAACCTATAGCCCTGATGAATTTGCAATAAGGTTTAAACATAAACTCGTGAGCATACATTGTTTCCCTAATGGAAACGGTAGACATAGCCGCTTATTAGCTGATATTATTATTGGGAAACTATTTAAACTGCAAGTATTTTCCTGGGGTGCGTCTCATCTGGACCCGGCTTCAAATTCAAGAGCAATTTATATTAACGCCCTTAAAAAAGCAGACAATGGTGATATTGTTCCTTTGTTAAAATTTGCCCGTTTATAATTTTCTATAAATTTGCACACGTGCAAAAACTTATTTATTTTAATAGAATTATTTGAAAATTTCAATCGGATTGACTTGTGATTTTAATGCAATGAATGAATAGAAATATACTTATGTAATTGTTTCATGTCGTGAAACGACTTTCCGAGGCAGGCTCTTTATTTTCTTAAACTATTTCTTTTAAAATAACTTTGCAAATCTGCCTTAAATTGCAAAGGAATTTTAGCTATGGAAACATCTCTCATCATCATCATTATCGGCTTGTTTATCTTTTTCGGACATTATCTGAGCGGATTGTTTGGCCGGAAAGGGGTGCCCGATGTTTTGGGCCTCATGCTGATAGGGCTCTTGATTGGTCCGGTTTCCAAGCTCGTTAGTCCTGAAATTTTTGGGCAATTTGGTTCGCTGTTTAGCAATTTGGTTTTGATTTTTATACTCTTTGAAAGTGGTACGGAACTCAGAATTGCTTCCTTGAAGGAATCATTCAAAGACTCTGCAGCCATTACTACAATAGGATTTTTGAGTACCACTTTGGTGGTTTTTTTGATGTGTTTTTTGATACTCGATATTTCGCTGCTGAGTAGTTTGTTTATCGGGAGCACTTTAGGTGGTACCTCTGCGGCGGTTGTAGTAGGACTCGTCAAACAAATAGCCATAACTTCTAAAACTGCTACGACTTTAATCGTGGAGTCTGCAGAATCAGATGTTTTTACACTGGCAGTCCCCATTAGTATTTTAGGATTGATGATGACCGGACAAATCGATACAAAAATGCTGTTCTCACAATTTATTACTTCATTGGTCATGGCTGTATTGTTGGGCGTAATGGGTGCGTTTAGTTGGTCCTATATCATCAATAAAATTCAATCGCTGAAATCTACTAAGTTCTCCACGCCGGCATTTTTATTCATCGTGTATGGCTTATCAGAATATCTTGGTTTCAGTGGTCCGCTCACTGCATTGACTTTTGGAATTGCCATCGGTAATCTCGAATATTTTGAACCCAAACTTTTGAGCAGAATAATACCCAACCAAAGTATCGTGCTTCCCGATGAAGAGAAAGATTTCTTTTCACAAATTGTATTTCTATTGCGCACATTCTTCTTTATCTTTATTGGCATCAACATCAGAATTGATCGCCTGGATTGGTTGATGTGGGGAGCAATTATAACGATCTGTTTGTTTTTGGTTCGGTTGGTCATCGTAAAGCTCATGTTTACTTCGCAAACACCTGTTGAAGACCGCGCCATCATCAGCATGATGATCCCTAAAGGTTTGGGTGCAGCCGTGATTGCTACATTACCCTTGCAGAATCAGCATCCTGATGGAATAGTGATCCAGGCAATTTGCTTTTCGGTCATTTTGTTTAGTACGATGATTTGTGTGATCTTATTTTATTTATTGCGGATAGGAATCAGTTTGCCATTTTATCAGAAAATTTATCCGGGCTCGGAAATATTAAAACGAGCATAACATTTTTATACTTCAAAAATATTTAGTGTAAAACAAAATTCTCAAAGCTCAAGTTTAAGTAGTCCTGAGACAAACCGGAATTCCAAATTGTTGCAGCGAATCTACCGGGATGGCTGTGTAATCATTTTCCATTTCTCCCAGCGTTGGCGTATCGTTAAAGAAATTTTGTAAATAATATTTACCGCTGTAGCCTTTGTTCTTTAAATAAGCTACCATTTGTTTTAAGTAGTTTTCATCAATGAGTTTTGAATGAACAGTTGTTCTTACTTCGAAGGGAACAGTGTTATGTATCAAAAGGTCCAGTGTCTTTTCAAAATTGCGGAAATGATCGGAACCGGTGATTTTATGAAACCTATCCTGGAGGGCTTTAAAATCAAGTGCAACATAATCGACCAAATTTTCGCGTAGGAGCCTGGATAAAGCTCGTGGGTTGGAGCCGTTGGTGTCAATTTTAACCAACATGTTGCGGAGTTTGATGTTTTTGATGAACTGTTCGATCCGAATATGCAACATGCATTCGCCACCACTAAGCACCACGGCATCCAATAAATTTTTTCTGGTGTCGAGAAACTCCAGAACTTCATCATAGCTCATACGCCCTTTGCCTTTGACGATGTCTATATTGTAACAATATAAACAGCGCATGTTACAACCAGCAAACCAAACGATACAGGCTATTTTGTCGGGATAATCGAGTAACGAAAAGGGTGTAATATGATAAATGGGATTAGCCATTTTTTTGCTCTATAAAATGTATCCTTTCTTTGTGTTCACCTTTTTTGCCTATGTTGAAACTTTCAACCGGCCGATGATAACCCATCACTCTGGTGAAGATAAGACATTTACTTCTTTTTTCCTGATGTTGTTTGAGGAGTTGGACGTTTTGTTGTTTGGTTTCCATAACTAGTTTTTATTTGAATCGGTTAATAAAGTTTTTAATAAAAGTTCATCGCATTGCGGACAATATTCGTGTTCACCGCTGAGGTAGCCATGTTTGTTGCAAACACTGAAAACGGGCGTCACTGTGATATAGGGCAAGCGAAAATTTGAAATGACTTTTTGAACGAGTTTACGGCAAGCTTCCGGCGAACTGATTTTTTCCCGCATGTACAAATGAAGCACGGTGCCCCCAGTGTATTTACATTGCAGCTCATCCTGCAATAACAAAGCTTCAAAAGGATCATCAGTATAATTTACCGGGAGCTGCGAGCTATTGGTGTAATAAATGTGATCGCCATAACCAGCTTGAAGAATATCCGGAAATCTCTTTTTGTCTTCTTTTGCAAACCGATAAGTGGTCCCTTCTGCAGGTGTGGCTTCCAGGTTAAAAAGATTGCCCGTTTCTTCCTGGATGTTCGACATTTTTTTGCGGATATGTTCCAGTATATTCAATGCCAGTTCATGTCCTTCAGTATGAATGATGTCGCATTGATCTCCGGTAAAATTTCTGATCATTTCATTCATGCCATTTACGCCGATCGTCGAAAAATGATTTCTGAAATGAGGTAAATATCTTTTGGTATATGGAAATAAACCCCGATCGTATAATAGCTGGATAAATTCACGTTTTTTCTCCAGACTTGACTTTGCCAATTCGAGAAGGTGATTGAGTTTATTGTAAAGGCCTTGTAAATCATGTTTGTGCAAATAACCCAATCTTGCCATGTTTAAGGTCACAACACCAATACTACCGGTCATCTCAGCACTCCCGAATAATCCGTTTCCTCTTTTCAATAATTCTCTTAAATCCAATTGCAAACGGCAGCACATACTTCGTATGGCATTGGGTTTGTAGGCATAGGGATTTTCAATTTTATTTCCCTGTTCATCTAGAATGTATTGACTTCCAATGAAATTCTGGAAATAGGAAGAACCTATTTTTGCTGTATTTTCAAACAACAAGTCTGTGTTTTCACCATACCAGTCAAATTCTTCTGTTATATTAACTGTTGGAATTGGAAAAGTAAATGGCTGTCCGTTGGCATCTCCTTCGGTCATGACGGTATAATAGGCCTTGTTGATCAGATTCATTTCTTCTTGAAAGTGTTTGTAACACAATTCTGTCAATGACGAAACGCCCTTTTTTTGTGCGGAAACTAACAGTTGTTCGGATGAATTCCCCTCAAACAAATGTCTGGCATTTCGGGTAGGAATCTGTTCTTTGAGATCATTCGGTACCACCCAGTCCAAGGTAATATTGGTAAACGGCGATTGGCCCCAGCGTGCAGGCACGTTGAGATTGTAAACAAAACTTCTGACGGCTTTTAGTACTTCATCAAATTGCAATTGATCTTTGAAAACGTAAGGTGCGAGGTAGGTATCAAAAGAACTAAAAGCCTGGGCACCCGCCCATTCGCTTTGTAAGATTCCCAAAAAGTTGGCCATTTGCCCGAGCGCTTCCCGAAAATGCGATGGCGGCCTGCTTTCAACGCGACCGCGTACTCCGTTGAAACCATCATTTAATAAAATTCGCAAACTCCAACCGGCACAATAACCCGTAAGGCAATCGAGATCATGAATGTGATAATCTCCGTTGCGGTGTGCATAAGCTTCTTCTTTTGAATACACTTTATCCAGCCAATAATTGGCGATCACCTTTCCAGCAACATTATTGATCAGTCCCGCACTTGAATAGGAAGTATTGGCATTGGCATTAATTCGCCAGTCTTTTTGGAATACATATTCTTCAATAGTTTGGGAACAATCTATATAAGTCGTATCGTCATTGAGTCCGTTTTGATGTTCGCGTTGTAATTTTCGCGTATGTCTGTGAAGTATAAATGCGCGCATGGTAGTGTAGTGGGCTTTCTTGAATAATTCTTTTTCAATGATGTCCTGAATTTCTTCAACGGCCCAAATATTTTTTGATTCAAGAATTTGAAGAACACTTCCAATCAAATCCAGATCTGGTTCCAACTGTTGACCTTTAAATGCTTTCGTGATGGCGTCTTCTATTTTAAAAGAGAGAAATGGATGGTAATCTCCATTGCGTTTGATTACAAATTGATTCATAGTTTGGGCAATTAAACTTTCTCAATAAATTCATCCCGTGACCCTTGTCATACATATCAGAATCACGCTGAATGGTAAATTATATCAAATTAGTATGCACAAATATATAAAAAAGATCAAATAGTCTTAAATATATATGATATTTTTTTTTAATATTTTAATCGAATATAAATATCAGATAACCAGTAAATTACAGAAAAAATAAAATTTGGTAAGATCAAAATGGCATCAGATACGCATTTTTTTCGATTTGATATTACTAGCGAGGTCTGCGAGTGAGGTTTCCTCAAATTCTTTCTGAAGCGAGCCTTTCACATTTTTCCAGAAATTATGAACGGGGCAAGGTTCGTGCGATCCGCAGCCGGGCAAACCCAAAAGGCATTTTTCAAAAAAATCTTCCCCTTCAAGTATATGAACAATATCGATGAGAAAGATTTCCTCCATGGGTTTTTTAAGCAAAATGCCGCCATGTGGTCCGCGGTGTGAGGCCAATAAGTCATGTTGGGTAAGGACCTGAAAGGTTTTGGTCAGAAAATGAAATGAAATATTGAGTTCTTCTGAGATCTCCCCAATGTTGATATACTTTTCTTTTTCGTTTTTAGATGCCACATAGATCAGGGCTCTTAAACAATAGATCGTGGCTTTTGAAAGTGTGCGCATGGAGAAATACTATTTGGCTGATTCAATCCCAAATATAGTCAGAAATTGGTTTTTCTGCCACAACCCCTTTGGTTTACTGAAATTCCCTTAATATTCCTGAAGGTTGAAGTTATCTGAATCCATATTCATTTTCTTATTCAAAGTTAGCATTGGATATTTAAACTTGTTAATGAAGCAGAGGTATTAAAAAAACAAGGTCTCTAATGAAGAATCAATTTTTTTTATTGCAAAATCAAAATATTGAATACTTGTATAGAGAATCCAGTTTCGAATTTTTTACCTGAACGAAATTTTAAATAGTAAAATCCTGTGCAGGAGTGAGCTTTACCAATTGAATTTTTTCATTGAATTGATTTTGTTTCAATTCATTTTTGACTTGTTCGTTGAGTTGTTTGATTTCATTTTGATTGGGGTCTTTTCCGGTTTTATTTTTTGCTCTAGCAATGTAAAAATCATTCGAAAATACACTGACGTTCCGGAGCGCTTTGCTGTAAAATTTGGACCACGTTGAGCACTATCTCCGAAAAAGCTAACGCATTTCATCAATGCTTTTTGGTGGAATACTTCTTGTCTGCGTTCAATCATTTTTTGATTAATCAATACATTTCCCCGTTGGACTCTGAAACCGCAAATAGGCGGTGCTTGACATAAGTTTGAAAGCTGATCATACCTAGCCGAGAAGGCTGATGATGAAGATAAAAATGAGCGAACTCCGCCAATTATTTGTTTTCATCCCGAGTGTTATTCTTTTTAACAATAAATCCCATCAAAGTATAATTGCGACAAGTAACTCTTAATATATTTAAGACTAACAAACCTTTAATTAAATTGAAGCCAGCAAATTTTTTAGCAATAAAATGAAACTAGAACAGAATCTAAATTTATTTTGATTTAAGCGAGCGGAAAAGTCCACATGGCTGCCTAATACTCAGAAAGATTGCCAATATTATTGCCTGGTGTGTTTAAAGATCATACAAGGTCCAGGCCTCCGCTTTCCCTTCAAACATTAACCTGGTTATCTTCCATGTGTTGAGAAATAATTCAGATTGACGATAATTTTCAAGATCCTTTTCCTCATTCCATTTGCTGAGGGTGAAAATGAATTGGGGTTCATCTTTTGATTGAAGTAATTTTACAGAAATGCAACCTTCACAGGATAGTATGGGCAGTTTTACTTGTTCGAATAAATTTTTAAAATTATTTATTTCAGATTCACGGAAGCACATTTTTACTATTCGAGTGACCATATTTTGTATACCTGAGATTAAATAATTGTAAAAATAACAGGAATCGAATTTTTAGTTTCAGAAATTTTGAATAAATCCATTTTAAAACGCATATTTGTAATCTATTATTTATCAACACCTAAAATATCATTAATTGTCACAAAGTGAAATCATCCTCACCCTGGAAAATCTGGATCCCGTTGCTCTTTTCGGCGAAAATAACAGCAAACTGAATCTGATCCGAAAATCTTATCCGGATACCATCATTACTTCAAGAGGTTCTCTCATTAAAATTACGGGCAAGAAGAAGGATACCCAAGCTGTCAAAGAGAAAGTTGAAACAATGGTTAGAATGCTGAGGGATAAAAAAGACTTAAGTTTTCAGGCTGTTGAAGATCTCTTACAAGGAGAAAGCCCGTATCAGCAACCCGTTGGACCCAATGAGAATAAAATGGTCTTAGTGCACGGTCGGGATGGAAGAGTCATCTACGCTAAAACGAAGAACCAACAAATAATGGTGGAATCCAGTGCCGAAAATGATGTGGTCTTCGCAATTGGTCCAGCGGGGACCGGTAAAACCTATACCGCCGTAGCTATAGCAGTAAGGGCGTTGAAAAACAGGGAAGTCAAAAAAATTATATTAACGCGTCCGGCGGTCGAAGCAGGTGAAAGTTTAGGTTTTCTTCCGGGAGATCTCAAAGAAAAAATTGATCCTTATCTTAGGCCACTTTACGATGCACTGGATGACATGATCCCTGCGGAGCGCCTCCAACAGTTTATGGAAACCCGGGTATTAGAAATAGCACCACTTGCTTTCATGCGGGGTCGAACTTTGGACAATGCATTCATCATTTTAGATGAAGCTCAAAACTGTACACCACTTCAGCTCAAAATGTTTCTTACCAGATTGGGTCCATCTGCAAAATGCATTATAACGGGCGACCTCTCTCAAATTGATCTTCCTTACAAACAGGTCTCAGGGCTGCGGCATGCGACCAAATTATTGCAAAATATCTATGGCATTTCAACTGTTTATCTTAATCGTGAGGATGTAGTACGACACCGACTCGTCAAAGAAATCTTAAAAGCCTACGACAAACGCGATGCAAATAGGCCGGCAGATGAGGAGGAGTAGAGCTAAGAGCTAAAAGCATAAAGCTAAAAGGCTATAAGGCTAAAGGTAGTTGGCAGTTAACAGTTTGCAATTCCCAATTTAAAAGGCCATAAATTGCAGTCCCTTCATAAATGATGATTCTAGGTAAAAGTATATTGAGTATGTGGTAAGCAAATGATAGACATTAGTACACCCCCGACTGTAAGAAAAAAAATTCGATTCCTATATCGTTTCAAAAATTATAGTTTCAGACAGAGGCAGGCAATCCTTGTTACCCGATACTATCCCGCAATGAGAGATTCTTATGAAATAAAACGCTTTAATGAAGTAAGCTAAAAGAAAACATCATGTGAATATTTATTGAATGTTTTGTTTGAAGAAAGAATTTATTTTATAAAATCTTGAAATCAGAAATTGCCGCTTCAGACAATCATAAATTTACAAGACCTAAATTAATGAATACTAACATTTGTTAGTTAAACTCAAACTTTAAGCTTTTCCCTTCAGTCTTTTCCCTTTAGCCTCAATCTATATTTCTTTTCCGAAAAAATGATTCAAATTCGTGCTGATGCTGATTTGGCTACTGCCACCGGCTATGTGGTAGGATGCATAGGAGTAATCGAATTTGAATTTGTAGATTTTAATTCCGAAACCACCGGAAAGACCGGACAAACTTCTGTAGTCAGCCAGAGATAGTTCGCGATTGCGAAGATTGTTATATCCAAAACGCAACGAGAAATTTTCTTTTTTACCAATATTTAACTCAACGCCAAATACAAAGTGCCTAAGTGCATTTGAAAACGATTTTGAAAAATCGCTGTCTTCATTGGTATCGCCAAAAAGAACACCATCATCCTGCAAATCAGGATCGTCATAACGCACATTCCATTTTTGAAGATGTTGAATTCCGATGTGATAGATCAGTGGTAAATGTTTTAATTTTTTAGAATATGCTAGTTGGACTTCAAATGGTAGTTTTTCTGAAGTCTGATGGTATTTACTTAATTGAAATCCTAGGTGCTTAAACAAAAGACTCAAGCCGAATTTTTTTTCAGGATTGAAATAAGAAACTCCGGCATTTAAACTCAATCCCTGTGATGAATATAAATCGAGACTTGAAGATATATAATGAAGACTGGCTCCTAGCTGAATGCGTTCTTTGATTGTTTTTGAAGCCGCAAGATAAATATCCGAATCAGATGCTTTAAAACTTCCATTTGAATTACCGAATGGGTCTGTGCGCGTAATATCCCCATAATTTGCATAGTGGATGCCAAGCTGTAAAGCAATATCTGCGCTGTCCAGGCCATGTGTATAACTAAAATGCCCAAATGAAATATCAGAGAAATAGGACAAGCTTGAAAAATGAAGAGCACCACTCATCTCAGTATTTAAGAGTGAAGGATTTAAATAAACTGCTGCCGGATCATTGGCCCGCCACGATATGGGCATTCCACCTAAAGCACTTATGCGTGCGCCAGGTGAGGTATTCATAAATTGGTAAATGTGTTGACCACCTGTTTGGCTAAACACCAAACCGGTAGAGAAAATACAGATAAAAATTAGTTTATAATGAGTGAATCTTTTTTCCATGTTGTTGAACATTTACCCATGTCGCATTGCATTATTTTAATCAGAATACCGCTGGTATCGTACAATTTCAATTCACCATGTTCAACAGGACCTTCAAACTGGTGATATACCCCTTCAGCTTTTAATCTGCCATTTTCATGGTATTCTTTGAATGGTCCCATTTCAACATTTTTATCAAATGTAACGGTTTCTTTTAATCCGCCATGAGGATAATAAACCTTGACCAATCCGGTCATTTCATCATTTATATATTCAGCCTCGAGCTGAACTGCGCCATTGTTGTGGTAAGCTTTAAATGGGCCTTGGTATTTATCCTGATCGCGGGTTTCTTCGCTAATCAGTTTTCCATCCAAATACATTTTCCGAAGACCATGAATTTTCCCATTTAGATAAATGCATTCTTCCAATATATTTCCACCATCATCAAATCTCTTGTAGGAACCTTCGCGAATGCTGTCCTTTCCTTCTAAACGAATGCTATAACTTTCGAAGGTCCGGCCATTTTCATATTTGGTTTCGACCTGTTTGATCCCTTTACACGAAATCAGGAATAGGATACTCAACAAGCTAAATCCAACAATCGAACTTTTCATAATGGCTATAACGATAAAAAACCGATATCATTGTTGAGTGGGCATCAAAAAAAAAGCCCGGACACTATGTACCCGGGCTTCAAATGTTCATTTTAATGAGTTGACAAAACTAGAAAAATTTGCTCCTATTATCGGCAACCTTATATTTCTTTTTGAGAGAAGGCATGATATAATTCATGACTACATTTTTCGCAGGATGCACATAAAACGCACGGAAGGCATCGAGATTTGCTAAAGGTGGAGGAATGTTTTTCTTAAGAACTTTACAAACGAAAACACCCTTTTCGCCCATAAGCGGCTGTGAAGTCTGACCTTCTTCCAATTTTGTGAGATTCGAAATGACTTTTGATTCTTCTCCATAATTTGTAATATAACCGCTAAATGGAGAAATATTAATTGCAGTATCTATTGTATTTAAAGTGTATTCGCCGAGGACAAGAGTAAGATCCGTAACATTTCCTATTTTATTTTTGATCTTCTCATAGCGTTTGCGCTTGAGGATTTCATTCTTAAACTGATTGCGGAATGGTTCAATCGAAGCTATACCCTTTGGAACAATTTCTGACAAACCAGCAATGACATATTTGTGAGTGTACTTTTTGACTTCTTCCTGAATACTATAAACTTCTGGGCTTACATCCCCTTCATTGGTAGATTTTGCAAATGCCCAGCGCACAATATCTCTGGCAGTATTATTTGAAAAAGCCCCGATCGTAGCAATTTGATAAGTATTTTCAAATAAATTTCCGGCAACTTCCAATTTGTATTTTCCTTCTTTATTGAGCGCTTCTTCTAAAGCTGAAAGTGTTCTGTTTTCCTGAATCAGCGTTTGGGCATAATCGTATAAACTATTGGCAACTTGTTCACCCGGGAGAATTGTTTCGCCTATGGTTCCAAGATGCACTTCTATGGTGTTATTATTGTAAGCAGCATCTTCCAAATATATTAGGTGTAATCCAAATTGTGAGAGTACAATTTTGAGTTCACCTTTTTTCATTTGATAAAAAATAGCATCATTAAATGGTTTGACCATTTTGCCTTTTGTGGTATATCCTAAATCGCCACCTTTTATAGCTGATCCTTGATCTTGGCTAAATTTCATGGCAAGTGAATCAAAACCTGAAGTACCATTTTTTACTAAATTGGAAATGCTATCCAATAAGCTCACTGCAGATAAGTATTGTTCTCTTGTTTGAACACGGATGAGAATATGGCTTGCTTTTACAGAATCAGGAATTGCTTTTCTGTTCAGGACTTTTGAAATCCTGTATTCTCCATTGTCAATGTAAGGGCCATAAACAGAACCCACCGGAATTTTGAAAAGTGTATCCTGAATGGCCGGATTTAACTCAAAAGCTTGTTTGTATGCATCTTCCCAAGTACCTAAATTGCTGATAATAAAACTGGAATCGTTGGTACTCGTTTGAAAAGCATCTATTTTAGAGGCTATTGCTTCTCTTAGTGTTGCACTATCTTCGGACGTTGGGATAATTTCCAGAATTGCCAATTTAACGGTACGGGTTTCTTCTTCTGTGCGAATGGACGCTTCCTTTTCCTTACGCATCGCTTCATAATCACTTTCTTCTATTTTTATTTCCTCCTCATCGATGGCGTTGTAAGGAATCACTCCATAGGCAAAATCAAGTCTGTAGTTACTTTCGTATTGGTTGCGTTCGACCATAAAATTGGGCATGTACAGAGATTTAGCAACGAGGTTGTTTAATTTCGAGTGCATGCGGTCTTTATTCACTTCTTTTTCCTGGACCAACCAAAAGTCCTTAAGTCTGGGGTCAAGACTTTCATCCTCAAGGCCTTGTTTAAAAACGTTTAATTGTTCGCGATTGATCGCGCCGGTATTTGGGTCCGTAAAATTCCGCTGAATGATAGGTGATAAATTGTAACCGAACTGCAATTCCTGCATTTCGCCTTCACTGATGCCTGTGCCGGTATGTTTTGCCTCAGCTTCCAGGATACTTTTTTCCACAAACTGGTTCCAGAGATAATCTTTTCGTCCAAAGTAGTCAACTTCTGAATTGGCATATAAAACGCGTTCAGTATTCTGAAATTCTCTCCAACTCAAATCCTGACCAGCTGCTTTACCTACAGAATCTGGATTATTGAATAAAGAAGCAGACCCTCCGGATGTCATATCCATCACAATAAAACCTACAAGTGCGAGGGCCATAAGTACAGTTACAACCCACAAACGTTTACGGATACTAGCAATCATTCCCATAATCGAATCTTTAATATATTGATGTTCAAATAATTAGATGTAAAAAACCAGCTTAAAAAGCATTTTTTTAAGGTTTGCAAAGGTAATAGGATTCCCATTTATTTTTATTGTAAAATTTTGAAAATCTGCCCTTTGCCAAAAATCAGTGGAATAACCAGCAGTTCCTCAAACTAAAAAGGGCCCAAGTCAAAGGCTGAAGCTTTTTTGATGATTTAGCCATGATTCGATATTTTAAATAGGTCAACAGCCTGCTATCCTCCTCAAGGAATTTGGCTTTCTATTAATGAAGTCTAGACAAGCATTCCAATGTGTGCATTTTGAAAATTTTCCTTTTGAATTTCATTAAATCATTTGATGGCCTCATTGAATAAATAACAGCTTAGATTTCATTCAAATAATTTGTTATGTAAAGTATGCAATGTTTGTTTTGCTCCTGTTCTGAAAATTCTATGCATAGTAAATTCAGACGCAGCTGTCCAACTGCGTGAAAAAGGACGATTATACACCCAGTTAAATGAACAAGATGAGACACACATTGTATTCCATTTTATTTTGGTCATGTTTGCTATTTATAGCTTGCGACGAAGATGTACCGAGCGGAAAAAACACACATGAGCTTCTCCATTTATCATCGGAGCCATACACGCTTCGGGCCATTGATCACTATTTGTTGTTATTAAAAAATGATGCTACAACAAATGATGATGTATACATTCTAAGAAGGGACTTTAAAGAAAATTTCACAAAGTCCTTAGAACTTGCCAGCATTGATGAAACACAAAATGGCATAGAATTAAGGTTGGTGGATGGACAATCTATAAAACTTTCAATTCAAAGTAAAGACCGTGCAGATTTTTTCGGAAACAGTTTATCAAAAGTTAGCGGCGCCTATCATCACAAGTTGTTTTATAACCAGAATGGAATTTTGGATGAGCCGGAAGTTGAATATATTAAATGCAAATGCTATACTAATTCAACTAGTGAAAAATGCGATGCCGGAGGTAAGGGGTCTCCAGATTGCAATATTTCCGGTTCTGCTACCGGAGCCGGGACTGGTATCCAGGAAAAATGCAGTGTAAAATGTTCATCTGGTTTTTATGCTTGTTGCAAAAGTGTATGATCAGAAATTCAATTATTTTTTAATCATCTAAATTTAAAACATGAAATTTATTAAGCTTATATTATTAATGGCAACATTATGTCCAATACTTTCTTGCGATTCTGAGCGTGAATTTGCAAAAACTGATAGTTTAATGACCCGATCCGAATCAATGGATTACCATATGATAGGTGGCAATGGTTATGTTGTCCTGTTAAAATCACAAGGGACTTCGAGTGAGGCTATTTTTGTTTTGTATACGCAGTCCAAGCACTTATTTCAACAAAATCTTAAATTACATGCGGTACGTGAAGTTTTCAACGGACTGATCATCGAACTGGTGTCTGGTAAAACAATTCGGTGGTCTGTTGGGCCGGATGTAACGGCGCATTATTCGGGTTATGGTTTGACCAAGGTAAGTGGCCCCGAAGTTTATCCATTCTTCTATGGAAATGGTGGTCCACTGTCGGATCCTGACGTAGAAGAGGTCAGTTGTAAATGCAAAGCAAATACTGACAAATCAAATTGCGACCATGGAGGAAAGGGATCAACAGAATGCACTATTGAACACGGCGGGACATTGGTTGGGTCCGGGATTCAAATGAAATGTGGAGTTAAATGCGAAACGGGATATTATGCTTGTTGCAAAAATCTTTAGGCAACGGTATGCCCCAATAGCATTGTTTTTCAACAAATCATCTATTCAATTTAAAAGGAAATCCTCTGTTCAATATTTTCGGAAAAAAAATGCTTGAAAAGTAATGAATACTCAATTTAAAATAGAAACTCCTTGAAGACTTTATAACAATCGAGTTTATCCTAAAAGTGTCAAGTGTTTGCC
Organism: Saprospiraceae bacterium; assembly: GCA_016719615.1. Lineage (NCBI taxonomy): Bacteria > Pseudomonadati > Bacteroidota > Saprospiria > Saprospirales > Saprospiraceae > Saprospiraceae bacterium. The sequence continues at coordinate 365,511 of JADJYQ010000007.1, read as the reverse complement.
ACAAAGGTGAGTGAACGCGAAAGACTATGTTAAATGATGAATAGCTTGGACCTTCGGTATTCGGTTTTGTCCCTTAGTCTTAGCTTTTTAGATGAAACTCCAAAGATCTTTTGTGCAACATTTGAAAGGAATTGGATGCATGTTTAAAATGATTCCTTCCTGATATGTCCTATTGAATGTGTATAGCTGAGATTTTTTTTGATTTTGGTTTATAAAGCTTTTCATTTGTTTTGTGATTTGCCATAGTGGAAGCAGCTATTTTTGGCTGCTTCCATTATTTAAGACCTATGCTTGTTTCGGTTGAATTTAAACTTCATTTGATGCCATTATTTTTAAATGATCAAGTCACTTAAAAATAATGAGATAAAAGTTTTTTCTGTTTTCTAAACACAATGCCGTTGTATGTTCTGAGTATATGGGGGTAATTAATTTTATGTACGTTTCCAGGCAATTATATAGCAAAAACTAACGTTCGTTAGAAACTAATGTAAAAAATGAAAGACAATCATAGGTGATATTGATAAGTTATAGAAAAGTAGTTTGAAAACTGCATTTCAAGTTCCGTTTGGCTTGCAATGCTAAAAGATAAATTTTTAATGTTAGTAAAATCATTCAGAAAAAAAAGTATCAATAGTTTGAATATTATCAAACATGTTGGGCCGTGCAGATCTAATGTATATTCCTTTTTGGCTTCGCAAAATGGAGCGCTTTATTGGAGAATCTTCATGTTATAGATGGTCATAAAATAAATCAAACCATCTTTGATTTGTTTGAAATTTTAAAAAAGGATTACCGTCTTTTCTAATAAAACAGCAGCTTCTTTATATTCAAAGCCATAATTCTTGAATGAGTTTGAACCTGATGATGAAATCAGAAGGATTACAATTCTTCTATTGACTTGGCATTAAAAATATTCATGGTGTTTTGTAAACCTGCAAAACAAAAAGAAAGTGAAGCTTCAGCAGCCAGTGTTTTTATTTTATCAAAGTGCTTCAGTTCGTCTTGATTCCATTTGCCCAAAACAAAATCAACTTGTTTGCCTTTAGAAAAAGTATTGCCAATTCCAACCCGCAATCTGGCATATTGATTACTTTCGAGATTTTGTTGGATGTCTTTTAAGCCATTATGCCCACCATCTGAACCATTGGGGCGAATTCGAATTTTCCCATAAGGGAGGTTTAAATCATCTAAAATTACGAAGAGATGGTCCAGAGTTATGTTTTCCTTTGTCATCCAGTATTTAATGGCCTTACCGCTCAGATTCATGTAGGTAGTGGGTTTGATCAGGATCAATTTTCTTCCTTTATAGGACGACTGTGCAAAATGAGCTAAACTGCCTGTTGAAAAACTGGCTTGAAGTTTTGTGGCCATTTCATCGACTACATCAAATCCAATATTGTGCCGTGTACCGAAGTAGTCTTTGTCCATATTTCCTAAGCCTGCAATAAGATATTTCATAGAATTTTCGCAAAATCGATGCAAAGTAATAAACAAACGATAATCTGACGATATGAAATCGGGGGTTTCGCGATTCTGAATTTAATATGCATTATTTTTTATTTCATTTAATATTTTGCCGAGGTGTTCAGCGGGGAGTTTGTAAAGAGCTTGACTATATAAAATATAAATGCTTTTTTCATAACTCGTTCGTTTAACTTTGTGAAAACACCAGTTGTGACCATTCCACTTTTTTTGCGTATCATTCGAAAAGCGAGTTTAAAGCGATTGTGGAATTTTAGTTTGGTCTTTGTTTCCTATTATATTTCAAGGATACTGGGAAAACCTGTACAGTGGGGTTTGCCAGTTTCCATTTCTATAGAGCCAACAACTGCTTGTAATTTGCGTTGTCCGCAATGCCCTTCAGGATTGAGATCCTTCCAAAGACCGACAGGACATCTGAGTTTGGAATCTTATCATCAGTGGATGGTTAATTTGTATCCGCAGCTTTGGATTCTTAATTTTTATTTTCAGGGAGAACCATTTTTGCATCCTGAAATATGCACAGCAATTTTTCAAGCGCATCGGGCTGGAATATTTACATCCACTTCAACAAACGGTCATTTTTTATCGCCTTCAGTGTCGGAAGAAATTGTTCATTCGGGACTGGATCAACTCATTATTTCTGTTGATGGAACCAGTCAGGAAACATACCAGCAATACAGGGTTGGCGGACAATTGGATAAAGTGATAAACGGAATAAAGAATTTGGTAGAAGCTAAATCCAAGCTTTCCAGCCAAACGCCCTATATCATTTTCCAATTTTTAGTCGTGAAGAAGAATGTTCATCAAATGTTGGATGCAAAAAAGTTGTCAAAAGAATTGGGATGTGATGAAATTCTTTTAAAACAGCACAGATTTATGATTATTCAGGAGGGTCTGAATTGATTCCGGAGTCAGAAGTTTATTCAAGGTATCAAAAACAAAAAGATGGCCAATATAAAATTAAAAATAAATTGATGAACCACTGCTGGCGATTGTGGAATGCCCCGGTGATTACCTGGGATGGAAGGGTTGTTCCCTGTTGTTTTGATAAGGATGCACAACATGTTATGGGAAACGTGCAATCAGAAGAATTTGGTGAGATATGGAAGAATAAAACCTATAAAGACTTTAGACAGCATTTATTGAAATCAAGGAAAAATATTGATATATGTAAAAACTGTACAGAGGGGACCAAAGTATGGATTTAAAGATCGGAAATTCACAATTTTATAAAACTTTTAGGGTAAGATTCGGGCATAGAGCTACCCGCTTGATTGGCAGTATGTTAGATTGAATTGTAACGTATATTGTCGGAGCCCGGTTAATAATTTTTAAAGCATAAAAAATTGAATATGTAATCATCAATAAACCAGATATGTATGTATTGTAAAAATTTAATTCTTTGATTTTGAGCGATTTATAAAATTTTCTCAAGAAATCTTCTGAACTTTGTAGTTGGCTTTATAATCAGGATAATACATATTTTTTATTATTCGATACCGAACATTGTCAACAACAATGTAGAAAAGCGAAGCCTTTACGAGTATTCAAAAATTGAGTTTGTCATTGGCAAACCGACAACAATTATACAAAGCTATGCTTCCAGGCAATTTTTTTAAAGTCATCGTTCAGGGAAAGTTTGAGTTTGGAAATGAAAAGTCTTACCAAAAAGTCATCCAATTATTTGAACAAAAATCTGAGGTTCTTTACAAAAAAGAACTATTGTTTAAAACAACCGAACAGTTGTTTGTACCCGAAGATTTTAGTTTGACCATTAATCGTTTTATTGGTACAACTTCCGAAAAAATCTGGAAAAACACAGTCAGCTTATTGGAATATTGTGCGCAATTTTCTGCTTCAGGTAGCCTGAATGCATGGATGGCAGACAATGGCACTATTTTGCAACATGTACATATTGAGCCCAAAGGAGAAAAGTCATCTGTGATGTTATACCTGGAAGGTAAAAAACTTGCTGAACAAACAGGTAAGGAACTTGAGGCTATTCAATTATTGACAGACGCTATTGAAAAATACAACAGACATTCACAGGCATACGAAATTAGAGGGTATGTAAATTTTCATTTGAAAAATTACGAAGACGCGCTCTATGATTTTAAAAAATCTGTTGCCATTGACAATATGAATGCATCTTCGCATTATGGTATTGGTCGCACTCTCATGGTTAAAAATGATTATCCGGCTGCCTTGGAAAGTTTTGAGCAATCAATGAAGCATTCTATCGCGCTTCAACCTTTGCATTGGGCATCAAGACGCGCCAAAGGAAATTGTCATCTTGAAATGAAAGCGTTTGAGCTCGCGAAATTTGAATATAAACTGTTAGTTGCCCGAAAATTTCCGGAAACTGATCCTAACTTCAAACATATTTCAAAAACCTGGTTCAACTATGGTAAAACATTATTTGCCTTAGGTGAACTTGATGCAGCTCTGGATGCCTTTGATAAAAGTCTTGAAACCAATGGACTTGCAGATTTAAATAACAAAGCAGAAGTATTTATGCAACGTGGTTTAGCCAGAAAAGCAGCCGGTAAGGCAGATTACATTCTCGATCTTAAAAAGGCAGCAGAATTGGGCGATGCATCCGCTACTCAATTTTTGGCTCAACTGTCTTAATGTAAACACCAGATTCAGGACTTTAAACGTTCTGATATAAAAATGGGATGCAACACCTTTTCATTTTATTGATAACTTGTCTTTACTTACATGCTATGGATGCTCAGGCGGTGGTAAGTTTGGAAACTGTATCAACAAAGTTTCGCAAAAAATTTGACCAGGCCCAAACAGAATATAAAAATGGCCAACTTGAAAAGGCCCGAAATTCATTTAGCAAAATCATCCAACAATTTCCGGATTTTATCGATGCCCAAATTCAATTGGCTTCCGTCTGTTATGAGCTCAATGATTATACAGCCGCTGCCAAACATTTCGAAACAGCATTAAAGTTGGATTCATTTTATAAGATTAAAGTTTATTATACCCTTGCTATAGTGCAGTATAAATTGGAAAGGTTTGCTCGTGCCAAGGCAAACATGGAAGTTTTTATATCAAAAGAATCATCCAATATAGATTTACTGAGCAAAGCAAAAACTTTGTACAAGAAAATTTCATTTGCAGCTGATTCTACGAATTATAATTTTGAGATTCAACAAAAACGCATAGCGGCATTTTACTCGGATTTTTCAGAATATATGCCTAGCATACAAGCAGATGGAAAACTCGCCTACTTCACGCGAAGAAGTCCAAGAGGTGATGAAGATATTTTTTATGCAATCAAACAGGATACAACTTGGTCGATGGCCGTACCATTGGATGTGATCAATACGCCATTAAATGAAGGCTCACCATCTATTTCAGCTGATGGAAAATTATTGGTTTTTACTTCCTGTGACCGAAGAGAAGGACTTGGTGGCTGCGATCTATATTTTTCGGAATGGGATGGAAACCAATGGTCCAATCCCAGGAATTTTGGTGAGCAAATCAATACTCCGGCATATGAGTCCCAGGCTTGTATCTCAAACAATGGAAGAACTTTACATTTTGTAAGCAACCGAAAGGGAACTTTAGGTGGGACAGATATTTGGTTTTCACATAAAAAGCAAGATGGAAAATGGACTACACCCAAAAACATAGGCGAGCCCATCAACACAACAGGAGATGATGTGAGTCCATTTCTACATTCGAATGGCATCACTTTGTATTTTGCATCTGATGGACATACGGGAATGGGGGGGAAAGATTTGTTTGTTAGCACCTTGGATTCAAACAATCATTGGAGCCAGGTCAACAATTTGGGATATCCTCCAAACTCAATTGGCGATGAATCTTCCTGGATTGTTCTTCCGAATGGTAAAACTGCATGGATGGCAAGTGACCATGAATACCTTGAAAATAACAGGATGAAAGCGAATTTGGACTTGTATGAGATTCCATTGCCAGCTTCAATGCAAGTTGTAGCTGCAACTTACGTAAAAATCAAGATTCAGGATAAGTCAACTAAAATTCCGTTGCAGGCGGAAGTAAAAATATATAACCTAAGCACTCAAAAATTAATGCTGGTTCAAAAAGCGGATGTGCTGGGACAAATTTTATTTTCAGTGCCTGCAGGATCCGATTATGCTATTCAAGTGCAACATGATTTATACAATTTATATACAGAGCAATTTTTATGCAATGAACCAAGATCCGTTTATCGACCGCTCCTATTAAATGTCGATTTATCCAAATTACAGGAATCCATTGATGTGCAAGTCGTTTTAAAGAATATTTTCTTTGAAACCGGATCTGATGTTTTGTTGCCTGCAAGTAAATTTGAATTAGATGCATTGTATAAAATCCTGAAATCAAACAACAAATTAAAGATTTTAATAGAAGGTCATACGGATAATGTAGGTGAGGAATTAGATAATCAATTGCTTTCTACAAATCGAGCCCAAGCAGTAGTGAATTATTTGTTGACCAAAGGCATCACGGCAGATCGTTTGGAAGCAAAAGGTCAGGGTGAATCTAAACCGATATCGGATAATAATTCAGAAGAAGGCAGACGTTTAAACAGAAGAATTGAATTTACAATTATTGACTAATGGCAGCCAGAAAGAGAAAATGAAAAAGTGAATATCCATGCAATAGCCAATAATGGTTTTTCCGTGGGAAGAAACGCAGAAGGAATGGTCGTTTTTGTTGAAGGAGCAGTTCCCGGAGACGAAGTAGAGGTTGAGTTCTTTGCCAAGAAAAAAGGATCCTGGTTTGGCAAAATAAATCAATTGATCCAAGCTTCCATACATCGCAAAGAGCCTCATTGTGCACATTTTGGGGTGTGTGGAGGATGTAGCTGGCAACATATTGATTATGCTGAACAATTGCATCAGAAGGAATTGTGGGCAAAGGATGCGATACAACGAATTGCCAAAATTCCAAATGCATTATTTGAACCTATTATCCCGGCCCGAGAAACTACTTATTACAGAAATAAACTTGAATATACCTTTTCAACGCATCGTTGGAAATTATTTAATGAAACTGAAACAGCTGAAGATCAAAATAAAGCTTTAGGTTTTCACCGTCCCGGGCATTTTCAAAAAATTGTTGACATCCATCATTGTTTTCATCAAGGGGGGGTATCAAATGACATTCGAAATTTTATTCGTGCATATACCATGGAACAAGGCTGGGATTATTATGATATTAAGAATCATACAGGCTTGTTGAGAAATTTAACTCTTCGAAGCAATAGTCTGGAAGAATATATGTGTATTATATGTTTTGGAAGGGATGATCAGGAGAAGATCCACCAATTGTCAAATGCTGTATCGAAAACATTTCCACAAATTAAAAGTATATATACCGCGGTCAACACTAAATATAACGATAGTATTTATGATTTGGATTTGCAACTTTTTTATGGAATTCCTTTCCTAACAGAAACATGGGAACATGTAAAGTTTCTGATTGGTCCGAAATCTTTTTTCCAAACAAATCCAAAACAGGCCCAAGTATTGTTTCAACTCATCGAAAGTTATTGTGAATTGAAAGGTGGAGAAACAATTCTCGATTTATATTGCGGGGTAGGAAGTATAGGAATTTATTTGGCCCGAAATGCAGCTAAAGTTATCGGAGTGGAAACCATTCAGGCTGCCGTTGAGGACGCCAGAAAAAATGCATTGGCCAACAATTTGGAGAACTGCGAATTTCATATGGGAATGGCTGAATCACTTGAGTTATCTTCCTGGATTTTAGAGCGCGCCAGGCCTGATATCGTCATCGTTGATCCTCCCAGAATGGGATTACACGACAAAGTGTGCCAGGAATTATTAAAGATGCAAATCGAAAAACTCATTTATGTAAGTTGCAATCCCTCCACTCAGGCAAGAGATATAGACCGGCTTTCGGAGAAATATAAAGTCATTAAACTGAGCCCTGTCGATATGTTTCCACATACCAATCATGTCGAATGTGTAGCCTTATTATCTTTGCGAACATGAGCGATCCGATAGAAAAATACTTGCAGCTGGAGGAAGATCTGAAAAGATACCGCAAAGCACTGAATAACGCATTGGAAATCATGCTGGATCAGGAACTTACGAACTATCCTATTTTTATTTTACATCAACAGGAGTTGGAAATGGGGGTAAGTCTTATTGAAGCAGGTCCAAATACAGGTGTATGGTCAGTGCACGCTTCCAGTCTGGAAGAGTTTTCCGTTAAAAACATTATTCTTGAAGATCGGATTGCCGAATTTCAAAAAGTATTTAATGAGCATACGGAGCATGTTTGCCTTTTTGTGTTATCTGAATTAGGAGCCCAGTTTATTTTCTATCCGAGAGACGAAACATTATACAAACCCTATGGAAATCTCAATTCATATAAAATTTTTACGAGATCTGACTTTTCAGGATGAGTTATTGCTCCAAGAATTATTGGATGAATGGGTTGATGATGCAAACCTCAAAATGATAGAAATCCAAAAAAGGATTGGGGAAGCTGATGCAAAAAGAATTTTTAATAGTTTGCATGAATTAAAAACTAATTTTACCATGTTGCGTTGTGGTCTGGCGATTCGGACTTCGGATATTTTATTGCATAAATTGGAACAAGGAGAACTCATTTCTTTTGAAGATTTGAATCCACTTGATGAAATGCTTAAAGCAATTATACTTTTAATTCAGCATAAATAATTTATTTATATTTTCAATTTCATTTATTCTATTATAAAAAAAAATTCATGAAAGGAATAATACTTGCAGGAGGACATGGCACTAGATTGTATCCGCTCACACTCGTTATGAGCAAACAGTTGATGCCAGTGTATGACAAGCCTATGATTTATTATCCTTTGACTACATTGATGTTGGCTGGAATAAAGGATATTCTGATTATTTCGACTCCAACAGATCTTCCAAAGTTTAAAGAACTACTGGCAGATGGCAGTCAGTTTGGAATTCAAATTTCTTATAAGGAACAGCAAGTTCCAAACGGCCTGGCACAAGCTTTTGTATTGGGAAAGGAATTTATTGGAAACGATTCAGTTTGTCTTATTCTTGGTGATAATATTTTTTATGGAAGTAAATTTCCGGAATTGTTGCGCTGTCATTCAAGCCTTGAAGGTGCTGTCATCTTTGCATATCCCGTTGCTGATCCTGAGCGCTACGGTGTTGTGGAATTTGATGCTGAAAATAAAGTACTTTCATTAGAGGAAAAACCAAAAACTCCAAAATCAAATTACGCGGTTCCCGGTATTTATTTTTATGATCATACTGTTGTCGAAATTGCGGAAAATCTTCAACCTTCTGCAAGAGGTGAATATGAGATTACCGATGTAAATAAAGAATATTTGAAAAGAGGAAAACTCAAAGTAGGAGTTATGGGACGAGGAATTGCATGGTTAGATACCGGCACTCATGAGTCTTTAATGCAAGCATCGCAATTTATTCAAGTCATTGAACAGCGACAGGGCTTAAAAATTGGTTGTCCGGAAGAAGTGGCTTATTTAATGAAATACATTTCCAAAGAAAAGTTGCAGGAGCAGGCAGTTAAATTGCAAAAGAGCCCTTATGGTGAATATCTAAGCAAACTCTTGATGTAGGAATTTCAAATATAAATAGATTTTGCATTGAAAAATCCCTCCTTTAGATGAATGGCCATCTATGGCAATACCTCATCAATTGGCGTTTTAAACTTTAGAATTGAATCTGCTGATTCATTCAGTAAAACCTGTGATGGAATTCCTTCTCAAGAATTCTGGTCTTTTAATTCATATAAACACAGTTTATAATATAATGGTATGGTTTTTGCTTTCATTGGCTAGCCTAATAGACCAATATGTACCACAAAACATTTGGTAAACTCTTCCTATGTATATTCCTATTTTCTTGTTTTACAGGCTTATATGGACAAATAACGGGAAAAGTTTACCGAGATTATAATGCCAATGGAAGCAGAGATTCCAGCTTGATTTACTTTGAGCCCGGTGTTGAAGGAATTCAGATTATTATTACCGGACTTCAGGGAAATACCAGCATTTCGTTTACAAATGAGCTGGGTGATTTTATAGTAAATCCTGTTGATAACCCGCCATACAGGGTAGAATTCAGGCAGCATAAAGCCTTTGATTATTGTGGACCTGTAAATCCTTTGCACCCTGATGAAAGCTCTTCTGTTCAATTTCTTTTGAACAATCCTTCAAACCTTGAGTATGGTATAAATTATCCAGGAAATTATTGTGTAGACCCTCAAATACTGACTCCATGTTATGTTATGGGTGATCCACTCGACCCGCAATCAGCTTTTACAAACTTCGATGCATTTATAAAATTTGATTATTTCGCAGGCGGCAAAAATGTAAATGAAATATTGCAAAGTCAACACGGTGGCATGGCCCCTAATGTAACGAGTCTCGGTACCGGCAGTCAAATTGGAAGTTGTTGGGGCGTAGCCATTCAGAAATCAAGTGGAAAAATATTTACCTCCGCTGCCTTAAAAAGGCATAGCGGAATTGGTCCATTATCTTATGGTGGTTTGTACGAATTAAATATGCAATCCAACAATGTTACTCCTTTGCTGGATCTCAACTCAATAGGTATACCATCAGGCGATTTTCCGAATAATACACAGCGAAATTTGCCTTTGCAAATTCCGCCCGTTTCAACAGATTCCTTAGCATATAGTAAAATTGGAAAGATATCTTTTGGAGGAATGGACATTTCAGAAGATGAAAAAACATTGTACCTCATCAATCTGCATACCCGCAAATTATATTCTATTTTTATAAATCTGCCATTTGAAATGCCCGATGCCGCAGATGTAGATTCATTCGACATACCTGATCCGGGATGTTCAAATGGTAACTTCAGACCCTGGGCAGCAAAAATGCATCGGCGAATATTGTATGTAGGGGTCGTGTGTGATGCATCCGGACCTATGGGATCGGCTTCAGATTTATCAGCATTTGTTTATGCATTCAATCCAAATACAGAAAGCTTTACCGAAGTACTCCAATTTCCATTGGATTATCCGGCTTTCACAAATAAATATAATTTCAATCCTTGGTTGGATACCTGGAATGGAGATTGTCCGGATGGCGGTAATGTGTTTTGTCAACACCCGCAACCGGTTTTATCTGATATTGAATTTGAAGATGATGATGTTATGATTGTGGGAATGATGGATCGTTATTCGATGCAAGGAGGCATTAACCAACACGATCTTGAAGGAAATGGAATACATACAATCATTAGTTTTGGAGATATCTTAAGAGCAAGATTTGATCCCATCCAATCAAAATTTATCATTGAAAACAATGCCAACGATGGCGTAAACGAAACGGCCGGAAGAAATACAGGATTTGGTCCCGGTGGCGGAGAATACTATTTTGGGGATCATGCGATGTCTAAAGTTGGATTGGTTGTTGAAAGAGAAAGTTTAAATGGCGCTTTGAGTTTGTGTCCCGGATATCGAGATGTTGTCAGTTCATGTGTGGATCCATTTGGTTCTTTCACCAGTGGTGTTTTACATTTGAATAATCAATCAGGAGACTGGGATAAAAGATATATTATTATACCTGAAGATTTTGGTTTGTTGATTGGTAAAAGTAATGCACTTGGTGATATGAAAATATTCAGCAAAGCTGCGCCGCTTGAAATTGGAAATTATGTTTGGTCTGACAGGAATAATAATGGAGTCCAGGATCCCACCGAACCACCTATACCGGGAGTTAGAATAGAATTATTGCACAATGATACATTGGTAGCATTTGCCATTACCAATGAATATGGTCAATATATCTTTTCAAATCAGGAGCCACCACAGAATAATCCATATCCAACATCATATATCTATAACATTACATCTTTGTGGCCACAAACAGATTATCGCTTGCGAATAACTGATCCGGTTTCACAAGCTGCATTGTTGAATTTTTTATTATCTCCACCTGATGATGGAGCTCCAAACAATGACCAGATTGATAGTGATGGTAAAATTGCAATGAATGGTGATATTTATTTGGACATTACTACAGGAATCAGTGGACAAAACGATCATTCATTTGATTTTGGTTTTTTCCAAACCATACCCGGAAAAGTAGCATTAAAAGATCTTCAATATACATTATGCAATCCATTGACAAATGGATTTGATCTCTCCTTTAATTTAGTGGCAAGCAATTGTCCGGTAGGGAATATTTTTATTGAACTTTCAAGTGGTGAGACCCAAATAGTACAAGGAGTTCCCGATGGAATCGTCCATGTGCAATTTAAGAATTTGGCAGCTGATGGAATTGACGATATCATCATCAGAGCCTATTACATTTTTGATCAGCATTGCAGGGTCGATTCCATCGATGCTTTTGATCAACCGGAGAATTGCTGTCCTCCGCTCCAAAAATTATGCAGCAATAGAGATGCCCTGATTCAATTACTTGCTGTGCCGGGCATGGTGCATTATTGTTGGTTTGACAGTACTACACAAACAATCGTTGGCAATTCTGAAAATTTATTATTTGATAAAACATTTTTTGGTCTGGAAGATGGTTATGAAGCTTATTACTATTATGCTATTGACATTTCAGGAGATACTACATGGCAACATTGTAACTACCGGGTACAAATTGTGGAATGTTGCGGCTTAAAAATCAACACCTTTTTGCAAACCGAATGTAATAATAACGGTACTGTAAATGATCCATCAGATGATTGGTTTGCGGTGCTCGTTAGCGCTGATAATACACAACCGGGACCCACCAGCCGATTTGAGGTACTGTTGAACGGAAATATTTTAGGGACATCATCATATGGATCCGCAATTTTAGTTGGAATGGCACCTAATTCTGATTTTCATGCAGATGGAATTTCAACATATAAAATTGAAATCAGAGATGCTGACAATTATGATTGCCTCGATTCGCTTTTCACAACTCCATCTATTTGCCCTAGGCCCAATATCAGTGTTCAAAAAACTTTATTTTCAAATACCATTCAATCTGATGCTTCGCATAATATCATTTATCGAATTGAGATTGAAAATCTTGGAAATGAAACGGGTAGTTATACATTACAGGATATGCCCGGTTTTGATAATGATATCAAAGTTTTAGCTGCATTTTACACCACAAACATTCCCGGAAAGGGAGGTGGTGCGCTGTTTGGGACAGGACCGTGGACTATTATTTCAAACCAGCTTATTGCTCCAGGTGTAAAACATACAGTATTTCTCACAGTCAATGTAAAAATAGATTTACGACCTGGATCTGATGGTGATAATATTTATTCTGCATGCGGTTTTTCTTCCAATATTCCGGTATCTGGTGAAGGATTATTTAATCGCGCACTTCTGGATTTTAATGGAGATGGGCAATACGATCTTGCAGATACCATCTGTACAGATATACCCTATCTCGAATTAAATAAAGTGCTGTTGGAAGTCCAACAAACGGAACTCGAAAAATATAGTTTAAAATACCTCATTACTGTTTACAATAAAGGTGGCGCCACCGGTGATTATAATTTGCTGGACAGGCCAACTTTTGATGATGACATCATAATACAGCATGCAGCTTACCATTCAAATACCGGTGCAGCTGGTTTGTTACCAATTATTGTTCCTGTTGATGGATGGATTTTAAGTCCATCACAACAAATTCAGATAGGCGAAAGAGATAGCTTTTTCATCGATCTCATGGTGCAAATGGACTTTGATCCAATCACTCAGGGAAATAATATCTATCGATCCTGTGGTTTTACAAATAGTGCTATTCCAAGAATTGGTGAAGGACTATTTAATGTAGCCATGATCGATTTAAACAATGATCTTCGTCCTGAAAAGCGAGACACATTTTGCGGAGATCTTCCGCAGATCAAACATGAAAAATATTTAATTTCTAAAGAAAAATTAGTTGATGAGTCTATTATTGTAAAATATCTGATTGTTGCACAAAATAAAGGCGGTGCAGCCGGTATATATTCATTATATGATCTTCCTCAACTTGAAAATGACTTGGTGATTTCATCTGCTTCATTTAAAATAAATAATGGGCAGTCAAATAATTTATCGAATACCCCGGGTATTCAAGGTTGGGCATTAGCAATTGACAGATCTTTAGCTGAATTTTCTTCAGACAGTTTTTATATAGACGTACACCTTATCCTCGATTACAGTGCAGGAAGTACCGGTGATAATTATTATCAGGCTTGTAAGAAAAATGAGCAAGGTGCATTTCTGGCTGGATTTGGCATTTTTAATGAATCATTGTTAGACATCAATCAGGATGGACTTTCAGATGAAAAGGATACGGTTTGTACGGATTTTGATTTTTTTGATTTGGCTCTTCGTAAATATGAAATCACATCCACTACAGCAACAAATGGAGATTATGTAGCATTCCGTATTGCAGTTTACAATCAGGGTAGTTTACCAGCACTTCAAGTTGATGTTTTGGATTATTTACCAAAAAATTATTCATTTGATCCAATACTAAATCCGCAATGGCAATTTCTGAATGACACTACTTTACTATTAAATATTGATTCCTTAGGTCCGGGCGATAGTCTGATAACAGATTTAATCATCAGTATTCATGCTGGCTTTAAGGATGTAAATGATGTGATCAATGCTGCTGAGATTAGTTCTTTTAAATCTCCGAATCATATTCCACCTGTGGACATTGACTCTAATCCGGATAGTGAAAGGAGAAATGATAATCTTGTGATGCCATTCGACCCGAATGATGATTTTTTAAAAGGACATAGAAGGACCAATCCAGGTGAGGATGAAGATGATCACGATGTAGCGAACACGATCATATTTGATTTAGCATTGCGAAAAGTGAGAGCTAATATGATGGCAACGGGCTATCATCAAAAAGTGGATTTTAATATCTGGTTGTATAATCAGGGAAATGTGCCTGCGCAAAATATCACTTTGGTGGATTATGTGCCGGATGGATTTATCTTTCATGCTTCTGATAATCCGGAATGGACATCTATTGGAAACAACATGGTCACATCTGAAATTCCAATTATAATAAACCCGCGAGATTCAGTTGTGAAGACCCTTACTCTGGAATTGTTACCTACAACTGATCCCGGTGACTGGGTGAATATGGCTGAAGTTAAGAATGCATTTATCGTTACCGTTCATCATATATTGAATATTCTTCAAGACGATTTTGATAGCGTTCATGATATGGATATTAGCAACGATGCGGGTGGAATTATTTCTACAGATTCGGATGATCATATAGATGATGATGGCATGGATTCCAATATGGATGGAATTTTTGATGAGGATGATAAAGATCCAGCCACAACTTTTGTGTGGGACCTTGCTTTGAAAAAAGTACTCCTGAGTCCAAAACCGCATACCATCGGACAGGATCTTGAGTTTGAAATCACCATTTATAATCAGGGAACAGATTCCGCAGGACGCGTTGGAATCCGCGACCACATCCCTTCAGGATATGATTTTGTGTATGCTAAAAATCATCCGACTTGGAAATTAGATGGAGATCATGCTGAGCATATCATGCGGGAACGCATCAATCCTGGAGATAGTCTTAGTGTCAAATTGTATTTAAAATTAAAACCAACTGATGATTTTGCAAACTGGATCAATTATGCTGAAATCGTTGGTTCACAGAATCTCGATTCATTAGACAGAACAGGTCAGGATTTTGATAGTCGCGAAGGAACAGATCACTTATTAGAAAGAGCTGTTTTACCAGGCTCACCAAATGATAATAATATAAATTCTCAGGACCTTGGTGGAGATGAAGATGATCATGATCCTGCAGCACCAAGTATATTTGATCTTGCATTGTGCAAATTATATCATGGAAATTTGCCGGTGAATTATGGAGATACTGCTATCTTTTCTATTAATGTATATAACCAAGGCAATATTCCTGCGGTGCAGTTTTCCGTAGTGGATTATTTGCCAAACGGTTTCACTTGGTTGCCAAATACTGGATGGATCTATGATGCCGGGACCCACTCGGCTACATTTACAAAAGACACTTTATTAAATCCCGGCGATAGTGTTCGTCTATTTATTCAAATGCGCGTGCAGCAATATGCGGGAGGTGTTTTCAATTTGACCAATTTTTCTGAAATTGTACGAGCTATAGATTTTGAAAATAACATTTACTTGCAAGACCTTGACTCCAAATTCGATTTTAATAAAAACAATGATCCGGGTGGTATTCCAAATTCCATCAGCGACAATTTTATTGATGATGATGGAATGGATACTGATGGAGATGGAATCATGGATGAGGACGATCACGATCCAGCGATGTTGTTATTACATGATCTGGCTTTGCGAAAAGAGAGTCTTGAACCATCGGGGGATACCGCGATTTTTAGAATAAAAATTTTTAATCAGGGAAATATTCCTGCAAAATCGGTTTTGATAGGTGATTATTTGAATGTAGGTTACCATTGGTTACCCACAAAAAATCCCGCTTGGATTTTAAATGGTTCACGGGCAGAATACCGATTCAGTAAGACATTAAATCAAGGAGATATTGATTCTGTAGATATCAAATTATTAGCCGTACCAAGCACTGAAATATCTGATTATTTCAATTGGGCTGAAATCTTACAGGCTTTCGACACCAGCGGTATGGATATCAGCATGTTGGACGCTGATAGCAAACCGGCATCTGATGCTCCACATGAACGATTGGTGAAGCCGGGAGATACAGACGATAACAATATCCTGGGAGGAGGATTATTAGCAAACCAGGATGAAGACGATCACGATGTTGCGGGATATGGTTTAAGAGCAAGCATTGGTGATTTTGTTTGGCACGACCGGAATGCAAACGGAATACAGGAACCAGGAGAGGAAGGTATTGCGAATGTGATGGTTGAGTTGTACAGAGCCGATACCAAAGCTTTTGTTAAGTCGACAAAAACAAATGCTTCGGGCAGATATTTATTTGACAATATTTTACCTGGAAATTATTTTATTAAATTTATAATACCCGGCGGTTACACCATCACGAAGAGTAATATAGGAAATGATTTAGAAGATAGCGATGTCGGTACTGATAATGGGATTAACGCAACTGAAAATACCAATCTGATGAGTGGCGAAGAAGACCTGAGTTGGGATCTTGGTTTGTTTAAATGTATTCCAATTACAGGATTTGTATTTTATGATGGAAATAAAGATGGCATTCAACAAAATGCTGAAAATGGAATCAATGGCTTATTCGTTTATATCTACAAATTGCCTTCTAACACCTATTATACCCGTGTTAAAACGTATTCGAACAATACCCGTTTTATTCATGATGGTTATTATAATTTTTGCGTCGAACCTGGGGATTATTATTTAAGAATTGCCCCATTAAGCGGCTTTGAGCTTTCTCCGCCGCTCCAAGGTAGTGATCCGTCACGAGACTCTGACTTTACAGAAGACTATGGTATTTGGACGAGCTATAAACTGAGTGGATCTTCATGCGATACGATTAGGGATATTGGGGCAGGCGTTTATAATCCGGCTTTGGGAATAAAAACAAATACCCGTGATTTTATTTTATATCAGCAAGAATTGGAAAGGCCGCTTGTAAATATCAACCAAATTCAATTAAGCGTATCAGCTGGAAACAAATCACATGTTTTGAAATGGCAAATGGAAAATCTTACGTGTTCAGATGCTTTCCGCATTGAAAGAAAAATTCCGGGAACAAATGTGTTTGAATTTTATAAGGTGTATCATCCTGTCAAATCTTCAGAAATAATTTCTAATTGTGAATTTACAACAGAAGTACCGGAGATACATTCTATTGGAGAATATGTCTACCGCGTAATTGGCCTGGATGCAAATCAACAGTATCTGCAAAGTAATGAAGTAAGTATTTTCAATAACGAAGTTGTTCAACCAAAATTAGCCTGGCTGTTTCCGAATCCGGCAAATGAAATAGCGATATTAAATTTAGAGAAATCTGTCGAAGGTTCTGTTAAAATTGCGATCATCGATATGTATGGAAAAGAATTGCAATCTACCTGTATCACCGTAGAGAAAAGCGAGAAGCATACTCAGATAAAACTTGACTTAAAGTCCATCCCTAGTGGGTTGTACTCCATAGATCTAAAGGCAGGCGGAATCAATGAGCGTCTGGCATTGTCCGTCCTTAAATAGAGAAAACTATTCTTACCGGCGTTAAAGACCATTTAGCATTTTGTTAAGTGGTCTTTTATTTTTGTTATCATCTTGATGCAACTTTTTATGTACAGGGAATTACAAGAACCTGAAACCGGATTTAAAATGAATCTACTGCGTAAATTTTTTTGAAAAATATCGGATGATAAAAATAGATGCCATTAAAAAGATAAGGACATAATAAAAAGGTACAAAACAAATGGCATATAGATGCGTTCGGTCAATGACCCACATCAGACATAATAATAGAGAGATCATCCACATCAGACCGTAGATTTTTTCAAATCCGGGAATATCATCCAGATTTACATTCCTTTTAATATAGTAAATGATCACAAACATCATTACAATAGGCAAAAATTGTAATAAAAGTTCTGCATCAAGGATACTCCTCTTTTCAAATAGAAAGAAATACACATTGAGTGTCACTGCAAAGATTCCGGGAATACAAACCAAATAAATAATAAAACTGTACATCCAATTCCATGGATATAACTGAGCTTTTTGTTCGGCCAAATTATTTAATAATAAAACAGCCAATAAGAGTCCTCCATAATAATATAAAGTGATCATTGGATTTTCCTGAATCCAATTAAAAAATTGTTGTAAGGTCATGTCTTAACTATTTTATAGAAAAAATTGTAAGCTTTCAAACATTGCGACTAAAACATGCAGAATAACAAGCTTCTTCTTCATGAAAAAAACGGGGATACATTCCATTTTGAGTGGCTAAACCCAACACTTCCTCCTTGCTGAATCGTTGGGCGTTGCTTGGAGCATACCAGTCGTAATTTGTTATTTTTGAAAGTTCGAAACCCCAATCCTCTCTCCAGAAACACTTTAAAAAATTCCAATAAATAAATCTTTGAATATCGTACTCACCGCCTTTAATTCCAAGTAATGGAATGTCAGGACATTCGAAATTCACTTGCAGAGCTGACAATCTCTTTCCAAGTTCTGTAAGCTGTTCTGAAAAATTCCACATATCCTCTTTTGAAATATGGTGTGTACCCTTTCTAAAGTAATCATCAATTAATTCCCTTGGCAATGCTTTTTTTCGATAGAAGTAACAGAGAAACTCTCCGGTTTGGGAAGTGCATTCAGCAAGATGAACAAACGTTCGTTCGGGATTTTCTGTATGCATGATGACCTGGTCGCATACAACTACATCGCAAGAATGTGGTTTTAAACCTGTAGCAGCAATATCGGCTTGCAAAAACCATAAGTTTGTTAAGTCTTTGTAAGACTCAGCAGCAATTTGAGCTGCATCAGATATATCGATACCTATCACTAACGCATGAGGAGCCAATTTAGCTAACCAGGCAGCTTTATATCCGAGGCCACAACCCGTATCGATAATTACCTTTTTAGGAATTAAGTATTCTTGCAACGCGAGCTCTGTTTCAAAACCATAAAGTTTCAAAAACCATTCTTGCTGTGTTTGATAGAGTTTTTCAACATCTTCCAAAGTATGTGTTGAACTCCATTTGTCGGTGAAAACATCTTTGGTTTGCTGTTGATTGTCTTCCAATGTCGAAGCTGACTTTAAAAAATTAATTTTATTGCCATCAATGATGATAGCCACTTCAAAAAGTTGTTGAATTATTTCCGACATATATTAAATTTCTTTGGCAGGATTTCCTGCTAATTTAGTTCCGGGACTGAATGATTTGTTTACAAAACTGTTGGCGCCTACGATGCAGCCATCACCAAGTATAACGCCTTTGGCAATTACACTGTGGGGACCAATATAACAGTTATTTCCTATTTCAACGGGTGCATATTGATAGGCTGCGACTCCCCCACTGGTTGCCCATTCTACGGTATCGTGAGTGTAAATGTGAACAGAAGCTGAGATGGAACACCATTCCCCGATTTTTAATCCGCCGCTTCCATCTAAAATGACAAAAGGTCCTACCCAAGTATTTTTACCGACAGATACATCTCCATAAACGCAGGCACTGTCATAAATACTGCTGCCTTCTCCAAAACCCAGGAATTTTGCTTTTTCCCACCGATCACTTAAAAGCTCATTGGTCGGAAGTGTTCGCTTAAACGAAGACCGGACCAGATTTCGTTTCGCCAGGAGCCAATGTTGAAGGGCATTCCAGATAAATTTCGAAAACATAATAATTTGTAAGCTGTGGCCAATATACAATCTTATTGTATATTTTGGGGGGCAATAATCTGCTCTGAATTATGTTTTTAAATAATTCCCGAATAAAGTTATTTCAGAGTTTGCTATAATTTATATATTTTTATGTTCAAATTAAAATTCAAACAAAATGAACACAAACAAATTACTTCTTGGTACATTGGCAGGAGCCATTGTGAATTTTTTCGCTGGATGGGCATTATATGCACTGGTCTTTAAGGGTTTAATGGAATCCAATTTATCGGATACCGCAAAATCTATTATGTTGCCAGAAGACCAGCATAATATTCTTTATTATTTTATCAGTGGACTTTTTATGTCGCTGGCGATGGCTATTATTTACGAGCGTTGGGCCAATATTCGTACGCTACAAACAGGCGCTATTGCAGGTGCAATCATCAGCGTATGTATTTCATTGGGATTTGATTTTCAGTTTTTGGCTTCAACTAATTTTTACAGTAGTTTTACAATGGTGATTATCAATGCCTTCATGTCTGCTTTGATGGGGGCATTGACTGGCGGTGCCATAGGCTGGATGCTTGGATACAACAGGGCCTAGAATATAGGATTAGATTCCGTTTATAAGAGCCTGGTATGTTTAATAACTTATCAGGCTTTTATTTTTTCACCATTTAGAAAAATCCTACACCACCATTCGAAATTCATCAGACTCCAGATCAACAAGCGATGATTTATACGGTGATGCAAATGTTCATCTACAATGCGGGCAATGTATGCTTTGTTGATGTATTCTGTAGATACCGTATTTTTATTTAAAAGAAGTTCCCGGATGTATTGTGCATTTTCTCCTCTGTACCAACTTTCATCAGGAGCGCTGAATCCTTGTTTAGGTCTGTTGATGATCTTTTCAGGAATAAAATCTTCCAATGCTTTGCGAAGTACATTTTTTCCATCCTTGAATTCTTTATAAAGCTGTTTTTTATTTCCAAAAATATCCTCGTCCATTTTTTTCAATTTTTCCAGATCTGCAAGTTTATGCCTAACCGGAATTTTTTGTGCAAATTCTACCAAAGCATTGTCCAAAAATGGAAAGCGTTCTTCCAGGCCGTTCGCCATGGATAGTTTGTCGCCAACAACCAATAATCCTGCCAGGAAGGTCTTTATTTCAAAATACAAACTGTTTTGGATATGCTGTTCCGGAGTATCATAGCGGAGATGATCATTAAAAAGGAATACGCGTTCAAAGGCTTGTCTTGGCCCAGCTTTGTCAATGTCGGGTATTAAATGTGGTAGAAACAGCTCCGATTTTTGTTCTTCTGGAACCAATCGTTGCCAAAATCCAAAATATTGTTCAAAATAATCTTGTCTGTCGATAGATTGGAATACGCGATAATATCGCCAGGGATAACCGCCGTATAATTCATCGCCACCTGTTCCCTGTAAACATACTTTGACAAACTTTGATGCCAGCCTGCTGATGTAATAATTTGGATAACTCATTCCGACCCGCAAATCTTCCAAATGCCAAACAACGCGAGGCAATGACCAGGCGAGGTCGCCGGCATTAATCACTTGTTCGTAGTGTTCTGTTTTAAAATAGTTGGCCATAAGTTCGGCATCCCTTCTTTCATCGTAATTGGCTTCTACCCCTGTAACACTGCTCATATCAAACCCACAGGTAAAAGTGGTCAATCTGGGTACGTGTTTGCTGGCCAAGGCGGTAATAGCCCCGGAGTCCATTCCCCCTGATAAGTAACTCCCTAATGGAACATCCGAAACCATTTGACGGCTTACTGCTTTTTGAAGTAAGCGTTCAGTTTCCAACTTGGCTTCTTCAAAATCCATTGATTCATCAGTGGATGTAAAATTATAATCCCACCAGGCATGATGTTGCAATTGCTGTGTTGAGCTATCTATTGCCATAGTATTTGCTGCAGGAAGCATAAACACCCCTTCAAAAAGAGTATGATATCTGAATAAATTCTGGAATGTAAAATATTCATTCAATGCAGAAATATTTATTCTCGTCTGATATTCAGGATGTGCGATGATTGCTTTAATCTCAGAACCAAACAACAATGTATTGTTTGCAAAATAATAATATAAAGGTTTTACTCCAAATCTGTCGCGAGCCAGGTATAATGTTTTGCTTTGTTTATTCCATGCAGCTATGGCAAACATTCCATCAAACCGCTGCAGATATTCGGGACCAAACCGACTTAGGCCTTCTACAATGACCTCTGTATCAGAATTCGATTTGAAAGTGTGACCATACTTTCTCAATTCATCGCGTAACTCTTTAAAATTATAAATGCAACCATTAAAAACAAGGGCCCAATGATTGTCAGCAGAATGCATGGGTTGCGCCCCTCGGTCACTTACATCCAGAATAGACAATCTGCGATGTCCCAATCCCAATTGATGATGAATAAATACACCTTCACCATCAGGGCCTCTGTGTGCTAATGCATCTGTCATTTTCCGGAGAACGCCTTCGGATACGGCTTGCCCGTCTAAATGAAAAATGCCTGTGATTCCGCACATGATTTAAATTCGATTTACTGACTGAATGCATTCAGCAATGTAATGAAAATCCTCTTCTTCCATCAGATTGTGTAATGGGATGGACATACTTTGTTGATCAGCCTTACGAGCGTTAGGAAAGTCATTTACCTGAATACCAAATGTATTTTTGTAAAATTGCAACATATGCACTGCATGGGTGCCGGGTCGGGTAGCAATTCCTTTATTTTGTAGAATTTCCATAAGTTCATTTCTTTGAATTGGTGATTGGCTTTCGTCAATAAATAAAACATATGACTGCCATCCATGCCTGAATCCCTGCGGTGTTTTTGGAGTTTTTATCCAGGAAATATTTCGAAAGGCATCTTCATAAAAACCGGCCCATTGGTCTCTATAACGAATGAATGCATCTAATTTTTCCAGTTGAACATTGCCAACAGCTCCTTGCAAATCTGTCATTCGGTAATTGTAGCCTACCATTTCGAATTCAGGAAGTATATAGGGTTTTGGACCTTTATGTCTTTGTTCTTCAGAAATAGAAGCGCCATGGTTGCGAAGTCTGTTGAGAATTTCTGCCAGCTTATCATCATTTGTCGTCAACATGCCGCCTTCTCCGGTAGTTACCGATTTTCTGGGGTGAAACGAGAAACAGCCTATATCACCCAAACCTCCTGCCGGGATTGAATGGTATTGGGCTCCTGCGGCACAGGCCCCATCTTCGATGATGCGTAGTCCTTCGCTAACGGATTTGATGGCATCCATTTCTGCACACAGGCCAAAAAGATGAACAGGGATGATCGCTTTTGTTTTTGATGAACGTTTGGCCTCAATTTGAGCAGGATCCATATTAAAACTTTCCAAATCGATATCGACAAACACCGGTTTTGCACCACAATACATAGCTGCATTTGCAGTTGAAACCCAGGTAAATGCAGGCACGATCACCTCATCTCCAGGACCAACACCAAGTGCGACTAAAGCTAAATGCAAAGCGGTCGTACAATTGGAAACTGCAATGGCATGATTGACCTGATGGATCTCCGCAAATCGCTTCTCAAAAGCAGCTACCTGGGGCCCCTGCGTCATCCATCCAGAAAAAATGGGACCTTTACAAGCTTCCCATTCCTCCTGACCCATAGAGGGTTGTGAAATCTGAATATATTTTCTTGTGCTCAAAATGCTGAATTATGAAGCACAAAGGTAGGATTGGCCTATGACTTTTTGCTCGTATTACGCCATTCAATCAGCTTTTGCAAACCTTGTTCCAAAGTAAAAGAATAATGAAAGCCTAAATCGTTTTCTGCTTTTATGCGGGAACCAATGCGATTTTGAACGAGTGCGCGGGCATCATCTGCAGAATATGGTTTGTATTGCACTTTAGATCCGATGATTTTAGTTGAAGAATTAAATCACATAATTCGCGAATGGAGGTTTGAATTTCTGTACCTACATTGTAAAACCCAAACTTTTGTTCGCTGGTTAATGCACATATGTTGGCGCGAGCTACGTCTTCTACGTAAATAAAATCGTAAGCCTGTGAACCATCTCCGTTGATGACAGGTGATTCATTGGCATCAATTTTATTCAACATAATAGGGATGACTCCCGTGTACGCGGCAGTTTGATCCTGATGCGGACCATAAACATTCATATATCTAAGTCCAATAACTTGTAATCCATATCTGTCGTTAAAAGCAGTGCACATGGCTTCGCCGGCAATTTTAGTCGCGCCGTAAAAATTTTTATTGTTGAATGGATGATCTTCTGTCATGGGTAATTCTAGGGCATCCCCATAAACGGATGCTGATGAAGACCAAATCAGTTTTTTAACCTGGTGTTTTACACATGCTTCCAGAATATTAAAGGTGCCGGCAATATTTACTTCAAATGCAGTGCGTGGAAAATCTTTACAATGCAAGAGCCACATGGCAGCTAGGCAAATCACATAATCTTTTCCATATACAGCGGTATCCAAAATATCTATATCCCGGATATCTCCACCAAAAGGAAAAATACTACATCTTTTGTCGAGCAATGCCCGGTCAAGGTATTCTCTTTTTCCCCGAGTAAAATTATCGTAGACTACGACTTCCGCAACAGGATGTTTTAACAATTCTTCGACCACAAAGCTTCCGATAAATCCCCCGCCGCCGATCACCAGAATTTTACTGTTGTTGAGTTCCATAGTGTATATTCATTGCAGCAAAATTAATGGAATTCAAAAGAAAATTTGGATTAATTATCATGATCCGTTTGTTTCCCTCTGATCTCGCAGATTTGCCGCAGAGAATATTATAAACAAAAATCTGCGCATGATCTGCGCAATCTGCGGGAATAAATATCGCAAAGCTTAATTTATACACAAATGGTTAATTATAACAACATGAATTGTTGCATTTAATCTGACGTCCAACGGCTGATAGAGTATGTTGCATTGAGGCTTCGCTTTTTCAGTTTAAATACTCCGATGCCTTCTCGACTTCCGCTATCATTTGAGTTGCCTTCAACAGATTCGTAAATGCTTTTGTTGATTTGACGATGGTAGAATCCCGTATGTCCGATGCGCTTTAATTTTGGGTAATACAGGCAAAACACATCGCCACTCTGCGGCGTTTTTAGGGATTGCTTTTTGGCCCATATAAGGTTTTTTTTATTTTGTGCGGTCGGACTATAAACATTGATTGTCGTTTGAATACCGGCCTGGTCGAATACCCATTTTACAAAAGCAGCGCACCAGGGCTGACCTGCTTTGCCGCCTGCTGCTTTTAAATATTCTTCAACGCGCTGCCCTTTATTTGCTCCTCCTTGTTCTATCACACCGAGCTCATCGAGGTAGATGCAACTTATACATGGGCTTTGTACAGACTGACCAAAGCAGCGATGAAAAAGCAGTATAAAAAGACCAATAGAAATAATTTTTGCCATGCTTGTAAATTATCAAAGTCATCTTTCGAGCGATTGCTTACCTCAAGTTTTTGTGAACGCACATTAAATTCCTTATTTCCCTTATAATATTTCCATAAATGTCTGAAACAAAAACGAAGTGTAAAAAAAGCAATGCTATTAAAAAATAGAAACTCTCCGGTGGCCAGTAATGCGGCTTGCCAAAATGATGGATCGTAAAAGCCAACGCCCTCTCCGAATAAGTATTGGCCCAATATTCCCAATCCAAAAAAGGCTAGAAATGACAATGGAATAGACCAAAACCCATTCCAAAATAGAAGAAAGTATTTTAACTTTTTAAGGGAAGACTGACCTTGTTGTTTCCCTTGCTCCATATTTTCGTGTTCTACCATATCCGTACTTTTTTATATCTGCAAATTTCATTATATTAATGCAAAACATAACCAATAATTCCTCCGGCCAAAAATCCAATGATCAAATATTTATATCGATCCTTTTTTGCACTTTTAATGTATTCAATGGCCTGATCCAGATTTTCATTGGCTCTATTGAGTTGTCCGCTGAGCGTAGTGAGTTGTCCGGTCATCCTTATCAACGAGTCTTGAGTTGATTTGATGTAATTACCGCTTGTGTTGTAAAAGTCCTGATTTAATTTGAACAAAGCATCATAAGCTGATTTTCGTTCTTCGAGAAGTTTATTAACCAAAGAGTCGCGTGTCTCCATTTGCTTGATCAGATTTTCATAACTGTCGCTCGATGTAAATAAGAGCTTATAAGCTTTGTTGTATTTATCAAAAGTAGGTTTATTAAATAACCATAATGTATCCAACTGGTTATCGAGTTGAATACCGCGGGTGATGTAATAAACATTAATATTGACACTATCTCCCATTTTTAGTGGATCCAAGAGCTGAGCCATATTTGCGGTACTGTAAATACTGCAGAGCACTACCAGAATTTGAAGTTTAATTTTCATTGCCCTAGAGGTTTTAATGGTTTAGTTTCGATTTCCCGAGGGAGTTCTTTGAGCATATTTAGGATATCCTTGCGCTGCAATTGCAATTGTTGAATTTTGGACTGGATATCTGAAACCCGGTTTAGAATATTTTTTTCGCGATTTAAGAGGATACTATCAACCTGCAAACTCTTGAGGTGGAAGCTTTCCAACTCTTGTTTGAACTTATCAGTTTGCTCTTGAAGACCATTTATGGTGACATCTATAGTTCGGATGGTAGCTTGTGCAGAGTCAAGTATGACTTTAGCGTTTTTAATTTCATTTATGGCTTTGTCCAATTTACTCTGTGTAAATATGGATATCACTGTTGAGACAATCATGGCCAGGATTAAGACCCAAAAGGCAATTTTATAATGTCGTTCGTTCATATCGAAATAAATTTGAAATTACGAAAAATGGACAGTCGGGCAAAGTTTAAATAAATAAATTTCTTTTGAAAGGGTGTTTTTCCTGTATTTATGGGGGTGATTTAACGGCATTTGAATTTACATTAGCTGATTTGTGAATTTCTTATAAAATACTTATCTTTGGTATGGGAGCGTAATTACAAATGCACAATATGGAAACAGAAAATTATAAACTTATTCATTTGCAGTCTATAGGTTTTGGAGTATATATTATATTGCTTCTTGGATTTGTGTCATACATTAAAGGAGAGAACTTTTCATTCGGGATATTGGAACATTCGATACTATTATTCTCCATTTTTTTAATTACAGCAAGTGTATTTTTAAAAAGAGAACGGGCATCAGCTAATTTGATTCTTTGCCTGAGCTTTTTTATTTGCTTGCTATTGTTTTTTAGAAGTTATAATGGGATATGTATTTTCATTATGGCTGTAATTTGTGATCAATATTCAAAACTGAACTATAATTATAGGAATTGGAATGTGTTTAATAAACTTGAAGCATGGTATAATAGAATAACCAATTAAAGGTGGCTAAACATCAGATCATTTTTACTGGTAATTAGCTGCAATAATCTGAATCCAAATTTCCAAAGACGATGTTTATGCCAGAATACTAAATAATCGAAGGATTCTAAAAGCCACATTTGAAAAATATTGATATATATACTTTCAAAAGATTTAAAACCGGATTTGTATTTTTTTCTGGCGCAATGCTTCTATTATTTGCTGTTAGACCTCTTATAAAATGGCTACCATTAGCTTTCTGGGATTATATGTTTATCAGTTTTGTTATTACATCCCTTATAGCTACGCGATTTTTACGACAAAGTAAATTTTCTACGAATCTAATACTTGTATTGGCAATTCTCATAGCATTTTTTTTACTTTTAATAAGTTTTTCAATCTCTGTATTGGGAATTCTTATTTTATTAATAAACGTTTTATTTTCAATAAACCGGAACCAAAGTTGGTTTGATATTTTTAATAAAATGGAAAATAGCTGTTTCAAAAGGAAAAAATGAATAAAAATAGGCAGCTCGTTGTTGTCTTCATTCCATTTAAATAATCGACTTAAAACCGGGAATTTAATCTATTGGGAAGAGGTCTTGCCTAAAAAACAGTCATTAAAAACGAATAAATGACAACTGACGATCTTTTGGCGACAATTACAGCTCCTTTTGACGAGATCTTCAATATTTCACTAGCTTTCTAATAATTTCACCATCCCTAAACTTTAATTTTAGCATATAAAATCCGGCACACAAATTTTCCAGATCAATTACATGTGATGCAGAATCTAAATGAGTTTGGAAATGCAAATTTCCGCGCAGATCATAGATTTGAAGATGAGCTGTACCTAATATATCTTGAACGTGCAAAACATCATCAAACGGATTCGGATAAATCAACACATTATTTGATTTATCTTGGTGAGTAGAAGTAGCTAAACCACCTTCATACGCGCCTATAGATGGTGGGTTTAAATAAAATTTTCCGGAATAGTCTTCCTTGACGTTAATTTCCAATTTTCCTTTTCCTATCGCCGGCGAATTAGATAACAATCGGTAATCTCCATTCAGCAAATTCATAAACTGAGGATTCATCTGCACAATTCCTTGTGTTTCTATGACGGGCAATTGCGGCCCGCGCCAATTGGCATTATCGAGATGATACCAAAGGTTATTAGAAAATTTAAAAGTAGTCGGACTCGTATTGGGGCCTATATTGACATCCGTCGAAAGAGAATTATTCACAACGACAATGTTGTTAATAAAACTATTGTTGGCACTACTTAGGTAAAAACTGGTATCGCTACTTTCCTGTAGAATTCTAAGGATCCATCTTTCGGGTCTGATGATCGTATTGTTGATAAAACGCACATTGCGGCTTCCCACAAAAGCTACGGGAGTTACTGATCCCTCTATAATATTGGCGGCCGCGAGAATGTTTCTCGCTTCATAATTGGCACCCGCTGGTCTGAAGAATGCACTGCCCGTGCTCCCACCTAAATTTAAAGTGCGTTGACCGCCATTGGTAAAATGGTTGGACAGGATTTCGATTTCACTGGATGCCCCTTTAGCCTGAATGCTATTACTTCCCAGTTGAATAAATCGATTATTGCGGATGGTCCCCGCATGGCAACCCACCATATCGATTCCGCTACCTCCTGTTGCGCCGTTTTCAAAATGACAATGCCTGATGATGAAAGAATCCAGTCCCGATAATTTTAGTAAATCATTATTTCCACTTGCGGCCATATCGCGAAAAACGCAGTTGTCAAGGATGACGTGTTTCGTTGGACTTTCCAAACTACCTGCATCATCTATATTCATTCCATTTCCGGTTTGACCGCGTACCGTAATATTAGATATGTGTATAAATTCTGCATCACTAAAATGCAGAGATTCACTCCCGCCATCAAAAATGACCTGGTCTCTATTTGTTCCTTTGATAAAAATAAAGGCATCCCGCCTTCCTTTTAAATTGCTAATAAAAAAGGGACCTCTGTAGTTGGCTGGATGAATGAGTATCGTATCTCCGGGTTTAGCAGCAGCAGCGGCAGTCACCGGATTGGCATAAGTCCTTCCCGGGCCTACATTTAATGTTGTTTGGGCCTGCAAACAATAAGTAGTTACCAACAAACTTATAATAAAGCAGTAAATTTTCATTTTCAAATAATTTTAGCTTTGTAAGAATTGAATTAATATTGTTAAAAGTTTTTTTGAATCTACCTTTTCCATAGGATGAATGGTGTTTTCCAATGTTATAAAATTGCAATTAGGAATGGCTTCAGCTGCTAACATTGTTTCTTCTTTACTAACCATATGATCTTTGTCGCCTAATAACAATAAACACGTTGCACTAATTTTTATAAGATTATTTTTATCCAATATAGGTTTGTCTCCTAAACTTGTCATCATGTTTGCAGTTTTCTCAAGGACGCTTTCCCAATGTGCACCATGTCTTTGTTGAAGCAGATTTGCAAATCCCGGAAAATTATCAAGAATGTTTTGGGCTGTTAAAATGTTTGCTTCTTTTTGAGCGGATTCGGGATTCCAATCAAATTTGGTAGCCAGACAAACAATTTTTTGTGTTCTTTGAGGGTAGCATATATTATGGTATAAAGCGACATATCCTCCCATACTATATCCAAAGATGTAAGTGTTGTCGAGATCATTTAAACGGCAAAAGGATTCCAAAGCTTCTGCCATATTCTCTATTTGAAATGGATTCGTTGAATCGGAGTTTTTACCATGGCCTTCGAATTCGTAAATATATAC
Organism: Saprospiraceae bacterium; assembly: GCA_016719615.1. Classification (NCBI taxonomy): domain Bacteria; kingdom Pseudomonadati; phylum Bacteroidota; class Saprospiria; order Saprospirales; family Saprospiraceae; species Saprospiraceae bacterium. The sequence continues at coordinate 335,605 of JADJYQ010000007.1, read as the reverse complement.
CTTGAAATTTTCTTGTAACAGGCTTGCAAGTTCCTGGAGTTGTTCTGCTGTAGCAAGTGCTCCATGTAAGAGGATAAGGTTTTTCATCAGAATTATTTGCCGTCGAAAGATAATCATTCATGATTTGAATGGCAAGGACTGGAAATGTTAATTTATAAAAGTGTTGAATTCTTGTAGTTTGAATCTGGACATCTATCAAGTCAGCAAATTTTTTATCGGGAACCAGCTTTCAAATTGAAACATTGAATCACGAAGCCAAACTCATACGGCAGCTGCATTTGTGCGACCCCAAATTTGATTTCCATTATTTAAACGTAAATTTGTCTTTCAATCAAACAACTGTGAAAAAATTTAGTATTGCAATACATGGCGGTGCCGGAACGCTGCTGAAGTCGGAAATGAATCCCAAATCTGAAAGCAAATATCGCGAAGCCTTGTCAAAGGCGCTTGCCAAAGGATATTTTATCCTTGAAAGTGGCGGCTCCGCTTTAGATGCGGTGACTGCAAGTGTGGTTTATCTGGAAGATTGCCCTTTGTTTAATGCAGGCAAAGGTTCTGTCTTTACCTCCAAGGGTACGCAGGAAATGGATGCATCGATCATGGATGGAAAGACTCAGGACGCAGGAGCTGTAGCCATGGTTCGAAGAATTAAAAATCCGGTGCTGCTTGCCAGAACTGTTTTGGAGAAATCTGAACATTTGATGCTTGCCGGCAAAGGCGCTGAATTGTTTGCGAAAAAACAAGGTATTAAAAGAGTATCTGAAGATTATTTTTTTACAAAGCAAAGATACAAACAGTTGTTAGTTGCAAAAGAAAATAATGAAATTACCCTCGATCACGACTCCCGTAAATTCGGGACAGTTGGGGCAGTTGCTTTTGATCAACAAAATTGCCTTGCCGCCGCCACATCTACTGGTGGCATGACCAATAAAAAATTCGGACGCATCGGCGATACACCCATCATTGGTTCCGGAACCTGGGCTGATAATTCAACATGTGCTATTTCTTGCACCGGATCGGGTGAATATTTTATGCGTATGAATGTAGCCTTTCACGTTGCCTGTATTATGAAATACGCTAAATTAAGTTTGGAGGAATCAGTGCACAAAGTCATCCACGAATTATTGCCCACTATCAATGGGGATGGCGGATTAATTGCAGTTGATGCAAATGGTAATTTATGTCTTGATTTTAATACCGAAGGCATGTATCGGGCGTATCAAAAAAATGGTGAAAAAGCGGTAATTAGTATATTTAAAGAAGAAAAATAATATTCGCAGTTAATTGAAATAATATGGCCTAAAATAGAAATTGAATTTATAATGCGAATCCTAAATTAATTTATGAATTAAAAAACAAACAACTTCAAAGTTCAGCGGACTTTTATTCATTTTGGGCTTTTTATGTCACCGTACCTCCAAGCCACTTCACTTCCAGCTCCTCTCCACTTTGTGGAGAAGATGGCAGATTCTGGTTCTTTTAAAATTGTTGCTATTATTTTAAATCCGTAGCTCTGAGTAGTCTTCTCCCGCTTTAATAGTGTAAAATCTACACCCCAAATTTTTTCAAAGCGGGATACGCTGGGGTGATAGGAAAACTCCGTTTTCCAAACGGATGATAAATTGAATTATTTTTGTTTTGTTAATTTCAGGGAGAGATGTCCTAACAACTATAATATTCAAATCGAATGTATTTTATTTTTCTTCCTTTTTCCAAATGCATGCGTTCGTAATAGGTTTTAAGATTTAGTTCGGGAATACTTAATGCTGAATCATATATAGAATCATTGTTGTATAAAATCTTATAGCATGGGTGTTGTTCAATAGATTCAAGGCTAAATGCATATAGATCCGGGTCATCTGTTTTTAAATGAAGCAGAGCGCCCTGTTTTAGTACTGCTTTGTAAATATTGAGAAAACTATTTGATGTCAATCGTTTTTCTGCTTTGCTCTTTCGAAGAAAGGGGTCCGGAAAAGTAATCCATATTTCATCGACTTCTGAATTTCCAAAAAAGTAAGGTAGTAGCTCAATTCGGGTTCTTACAAATGCAAGATTCCTTAGGCCTTCTGTCAACGCTGCTTTGGCTCCTTTCCAAATGCGTGCACCTTTTATATCTATACCAATAAAATTTTTATGAGGAAACTGTTGTGCCAATCCAATACTGTATTCGCCGCGGCCACAGGCCAGCTCAAGAACTAGTTCATTTGTATTGTTGAAATACCTTGATTTCCATTGAGCTTTATAGTCAACTGGAGTGTCAGGATTACTGAATAATCTGGGATCTTCGAAACTAAAATTCTCGAGTACATTTGCAAAGTGTAAATTTTCTGCAAATTTTTCAAGTTTACTGCGCTTGCTCATAAAGATTCAAAATTCAATATTCGATCTAAATGATTTTGGAAACTTTCCAACTCATAAATGTTTTCATTCGGTCTGTCGTCTAATTGGATAAAGGTATCAGGATCTTTGAGCAATAATTTCAAATTTTGAGCTTCGATGAGGGTGCAGGCCGCTTTTTTGTTGGGTCTAATGACATATACCGGACTTAAGCAATCGTGGAGATATTCATAAGTATTAAAATCATATTTTAGTTCATAGGGAAGGAAAAATGCGGGATAACGAAATTTGATCCAGCTTCTTAATGAATAAACCGGATTTTCTAATATCAACAATCTTGCAGGTAACATGGTATTTACATAACAGGCAATCGGTACCAGAAAGTCCATAGCATAAATGATAATACTGTCTTCGCGATGGCGTTTTGCCAACCAATCCAGGCAAGCGGTGACGTCTTCGGTTAGACTGGTTTCTGAAAGCTCACCTTTACTTTTTCCATATCCCCGATAGTCTGGAAGTAATACGGAATATCCGCGCGAAACAAATTGTTGGCTTTGGAATTGGAAGCGATCGAGATTACCTCTCACCCCATGTAAAAAGAGGATTACCCCTTTTTGTATGCTGCTTGTTTTATACAATACGGCAGATAAGTGTTGGTTTCCGGGTAATTGAATTTCTAAATGTTCGATTCTCTTGGAGCTGGGAGTCTCATATTTAGAAGTGCGTTCAGTTTTAAATACAATTGGATTAATGAGGATGTATACGGACATCAAGCCTAGAAGATACAATATGCAGATAGCTGCAGTAAAAAGTACCATATTTCTCCAGGTCCACGTCATGGTGGCAAGGTATAAAATATGAGGGAATTGTTCAGCTTAAATAGCTTAAACTTGAATATTGTATTTTGTAATATTACTTTTGTGATTGGCTGGAATTATCTTTTCGAATTGTTAAAAACCCGGATCTTTTAAGGTCAAATCCGGGTCTGAGCTATTTCTGTATATGAAGAAATCTATATTTGTTTACGATTATTTTGGTAAATCGCTTGTGTCTATTTCGATGCCATCCATTTCTATGAATGCATAATCGGTACTATCTATCAGAAGGGGAGGTTCTGATGGCTTTGGTTCTTCCAATAAAACAAACTGTTCTTCAACAACAATATGAGCAGTGTCGGTTTGGCTATAAGTTAATAATTGCTCAGTGACGATTGCGGTTGTATCCGCGTATGGAGAGACTGATTTAATGTGTTTGAACGAATTAAATGCCAGTTTCTGCTTCAACTCAGTTTTACCATGATTTGGAGTTTTAAAAGAATTTGGATTTACAGCTGAACGGTCAAATATTGAGCCTAATCCAAGTAAGGCTGAAAGCACGAACCCTGCTAAGGTGAAGGTCATAAATAAGGCTCTTATCCTGGTTTTCATAAATTCTTTAATGAATAGACCAGGTATTGGGCTCAAGGTTACATTGAAACCAAAAAAAATAATGTTAAAGCTATTTTAGGGCTTTCTTACTTTATAATACGGGAGTTGTTGTCGCACCAATCTGGGCAGGGACCTGTATATCCCATGAGACCTTCTGCATTGAATTGAAATCCCTTACTTAAATTCATGGATTCTGAATAATATGAATCTGAACCATTTCTAACCAATGCAATGTAAATCGTTTTATTTTGGGTTCCAACTGCTCCTGGATACAATCGAAAACCAACAATGTTAGCATTAGCTTGCATTTGTCCATTGAGATAAGTAATTAAATCTCTGTTTATACTATAACCGGAAGAGTCAGGTCTCATCATGCGCTTATAAGACCTGTAAGCCTGTCTAAGAGTGGACGTATCATCAACTGGAGTAATTGTGTTTGGTGCAGGAATTACAAGGCGGCAAGAATCAGGATTTTCATTGAGTAATCTGCAACAATTTGAAATGGTGCATGGCGTAGAAGTATCACCACCTTTCCAAATAAAATACCCGGCACAAAGACCCGCGCTGATGCAAACACAGGCAAGAATAATGTCTTTCATAATTATTATTTTGTTTGATTTTGAATAAAGATAGCCTAAATATAATGCATTCCGTAGATTTGCCATAACATGAGATTATTTATTTTACTTATCGCAATTCTTCTATCTAATATTTCATGTAGAATAGCAACTGTAGAACAACAGAATTTATCGTGTAAAGTATGTTCGGAAGTATTAAATCTTTCAACATTTCAAGGTGCCGTTTTAGAAGCTTATACTCATATCCAATTTAATGATGATTGGAGATCCGCAGACTCTTTATTGAGAAGTACCATCCAAAGATTTAAGTCATCCCTTATCATTGATTCTTTGGTTTATTTTAGTTGCGCTTATTTAACCCTTCCGGAATTGTCCGGTAATAATTTGCTTTTTACAAAAGAATTAGTAATGGAACTTGAGCGTAGTGCTTCCAGCGTTAAAAATCCTCAACTTCAAGCTATTCTTCACTTTGCTCTTAACCATTATTATTATCATACTTTTGATGCACTGAAATCCTTTAATCACGCACATAAATTGGTTTCATTGAACGCAATGGAAGCTGGTGATATGAAAGTTCTGGAACACATTGCTCTGGGAAGAGCTCATGAACGTGCCATAGACTATAAGTCGGCCTTGAAAAATTTTTTGGAGGGGTATTACATTGCGGAGGAAATCCAAATTACTTTTTATCGATCTTTCATTCTGGGGGTACTCTCAGATTTTTACAATCGAAATAATCTTCACGAAAAAGCTTATGAGTACAAATTAGTTTCACTTGATCTGTTAGCTAATGATTCAATTTCTTATTATTTTTCATTGTTGCATAAATTGGAATATGTACGGAAGATTAATAAAGACGGTACTTTTAATCTATCTGAGTTTAAGGAGGTTGTCAATTATTCTAAAAGATTTTCAATTAAAAGACTTTCGGTATATGCATTTGCTTTTCTTCGAACTAGTTTTCTTGATGCAAATAAAGCTCCAGAACTATACAAATTATATTCTGAACAATATCCTGAAGAATTAGAGCAGTTTAAAATTATTGACTCTGATAATTATTTTAAGTTTATGGCGGCTTATCATGAATTTAGCGGAAAGCCAGATTCAGCTGAATATTATTTCCAGAAGGTGATTAAGGCATATTCACAGAGTAATGCTGGTTTTGGCAATATTTATTCCTTGTATTTGCGGTATGGTGATTTTAAAGTGCGAATGGGAGATCAGAAGCTGGCACTTAAGGCATACCTGCTTTCGTTTGAGGCTGTAAACCATTTGAACAACACCAAACACCAGCTTATTGCTGCAAAAAAATTAAAAGATATTTATGTTGCATCGAACCAGGGAAATGAAGCTGTGCAATTTATACAGATCTTTCATTCTTTGCAGGATCGGGCGGATAGTTTGCAGCACGACCGCGATATCGTTAAAATGGAACTTGAAAATGGAGCGCAAATTCTACAACTTCAGAAAAGGCTTGAAACCGAACAACTGCACAAGGTCCACCAAAACCAATACAATCTTATTGCTGTTTTTATAGGTCTAGTACTTTTTATTTTGCTTGCTGCTGTACAGTTACATGTTCCGATTTGGATTATCAGAACTTTGGGTTTTCTGTTCTTTATTTTCTTATTCGAATTCTTCATCATAAAACTCGATAAACAAATTCATCATCTTACGCATGAAGTTCCTTGGAAACTTTTTACTCTCAAGGTTGTTTTATTTTCTATGTTACTACCTCTTCATCATTGGCTTGAAAAAATTGTGGTCCATTACCTCGTTGAGAAAAGAGCAAGTGGCGGGCGATTGATAAAATTTAACTTTCAAATTATTTCAGACTGGTTTCAAAAATGGAATAAGCCAGGGTAGTTTTTACGCACTTAGCGGACTGTTTTATTTTATGACAACTTTATTTGTGTTTATTCGTTTTAAGCTTTGCTTAAATCATGGAACGAAGCTATTCATTTACTTTAAGTGTTTAGTGATCTGGATTTTTACATTTTCTGAAAACGCAATGGCTGTAATTTAAATATTCTCAGACTTTGAGCTTTAAGCTTTCCGCTTATTAGTTTGAATTTACAAAACATACAACTGTTAGTTTAATTGGTTTTAATATCGCTGATCCTTTACATACGGCAGTTTCTTCATTGACTCCACTTCCAAACTTGGAAATTCAAAGTCTTCCGTAATTTTCCCCTGAAGGACATAACAGCCGCGGCCCATAAAGGGATAGCGTTCGAGTGAAGGCGGAAAATGAGTACTGTCGAAAAAGGCGCCCTCAGGATCGACCCAGGTGCCGAAAGCCATGAGCTTACCCTGTTTGGTGCGTACAGGCTTTTGGGTGACGTAATACCCCAGCATTCGGGTCTGACTCCGATTGTACTTTTTCATGTCTTTAGCAAGGATCGAGTGAGCAGGTTTTTCTTCCAACAGATCAAACGGACTGCAAAGCGGAAAGCCCAGCAATTCAATTTCGTCGAAGACCTGATCAAAAGGCCCTTCTTCAAGTTTTGGGATTTCAAACTCTTCGCTGCCGTCGGCAAATAAATAAGAGGGTACAGCCTGCAATTTTCCCATTTCGGGAACTGCATTTTTCTGCCACATGAGTTCAGCTTTTTGCATGCCGGTAAAAGAGAAGGCGCCGATGCGAATGAGCAGCAGTAATTGCTCGCGACCCATTGGTACTCTGCGGATGAAATCGTCGAGATCCGTATATGGGCCATTGTGTTTTCGTTCTCTGACGATGCGTTGTGCAATGGATTGTTCAATTGAATGTATATGTATAAAGCCTATCCAAATGGTTTTGCCCACAATGCTTGTGAGGTATTGGCTGTTATTCACGCAGGGTGCTTTGATTTGCGCACCGTGCATGCGGGCTTCGTGAATGTACAATTCTGCATTGTAAAATCCTCCGAAGTTGTTGATCACCGCAACCATGAATTCCAGCGGGAAATGCGCTTTCAGGTAAAGGCTTTGAAAAGACTCAACCGCAAAGGAAGCGGAATGGGCTTTGCAAAAAGAATAACCACTGAAACTTTCAATCTGGCGCCAGACTTCGTGTGTGAGGGCATCGGGGTATCCGCGCTCTTTACAGTTTCTAAAATATTTTTCCATCAGATTGCGGAAAGTATCAGAGCTCTTGCGTTTTCCCGTCATAATTCTGCGCAGGACATCCGACTCATCCAGATCCAGTCCCGCAAAGTGATGTACGATCTTCATCACGTCTTCCTGATAAACCATGACGCCGAATGTTTCCTGTAGATGTTCTTTAAATATAGGATGCAGATATTCTACTTTTTCGGGATGGTGGAAGCGCTCGATATATTCTCGCATCATACCCGATTGAGCAACGCCGGGGCGAATGATACTGCTCGCCGCAACGAGATGTACATAGTTGTCGCAATGTAGTTTCGTGAGCAGTCCGCGCATGGCGGGCGATTCGATATAAAAACATCCTATGCATTGGCCCGATCGCAATTGCGTGCGCACGCGTTCATTTGTTTTAATGGATTGGATGTCGTGAATTTCTATACTTTTTCCCTGGTTGTGCCGCACGAGATCAACGGCGTCTTTGATATGTCCGAGTCCTCGCTGACTCAGGATGTCGTACTTGTGAAAACGCAGGTCCTCTGCCCCGTACATATCAAAATGGGTAATGGGAAAGCCCTTGGGCATTTGTTGAAGGGCGGTGTGATAGTGAAGCGGCCGTTCAGAAATGATGATACCGCCTGCATGAATCGAAAGATAGTTGGGAAATTTTTCAATCTGTTTTCCATAATGAAAGATGTGTTTTGAAAAGGGATGGTGTTTGTCTGTGGCTTTGGGATGGTCGATGATGGTATCAATGTCGGCTTTGGGTAAACCGAATACTTTTCCGAGTGCGCGCACGATTGATTTTCCCTTGAAGCTGTTGTAAGTGGCCAGCAGGGCTGTATACTCGCGACCATAGCGTTCGAAGATGTACTCCGTTACATCATCGCGTTCGCTCCAGGAAAAATCGATGTCGAAATCCGGCGGACTGGTACGGTGCGGGTTGATGAAGCGTTCAAAATAAAGGTCGAGTTCGAGTGGATCTACGTCGGTGATGAAAAGACAAAAAGCGACGATGGAATTGGCGCCACTGCCGCGCCCAACGTGGTAATAACCGGCAGATTGGGCATAGCGCACAATGTCCCAGGTGATGAGAAAATACGCGCTAAACCCAAGCCGGTGGATGACCTGCAGCTCCCGGCGCACACGGTCCGTGGCGCGGTCATTGTGTGCGCCGTAGCGTCTGCGGCATCCCTGAAAAGCAAGTTTGGCTAATAATTTATAGTCGCCTTCCGGTGCTCCGGTAAAACAACGTCTGTTGTTGATGTCGTCTGACGGCATCTCAAATCGGCATTCGTCCAAAATGGCCTCGGTGTTGCGGACGATGCGTGGATACTGCGAAAATATTTCGCGGATCTGCGCCGGGGAAAAAAATACTTCATCACCGGCTGCGCAGTCTGATGCTTCGAGTTTACCGATGACGATGTTCAGATCAATACAACGCAAGAGTTTATGCGTGCGAAAGCCCTGCCCGTCAAGGAAACTAACCGGGCAAAAGACTACGAGCTTGTCCACGTGAGGACGCAAGGACGAAGAAAAAAGGGCAGGTACTTCCGCGGGCTTTATTCCTATATATTCATAATCCCTCAAGGCTGTTGGTTCACAAGGGGCCTTCCGGTAAATGACGAAACAATGTTGCCATTCAGGGGCCCTTACTTCGATGCTTTCCAGCGATAAACGACTAAGCTGCCGGTTGATCTCTGCAATGCCTTCGGCGTTTTTAGCCAGGGCAGTGTAAAGATGTTTTCCATGCTGCCGGAATTCCAGTCCGTAAATCGGCCGGACACCCTCCCGCTCACATGCTTGCGCAAAGGCAAAGGCAGCCGAACAGTTGTTGATGTCGGTCAGCGGTAAAACCCCTATTTCCAGCCGCGCCGCCTCCTTCGCCAATTGTTCAGGCGACAGGGTTCCGTAACGCAGTGAGAAATAGGAGTGCACCGAAAGTTGCATAAGGTATTCTTATAATGACGAATTATTCGGCAATGATATGACGAATAATCGACATGAACAATATATTTTTAATAAATTTTGAGCAGCTGAATCGAAAGAATGTTTTACTCCTGTGTAAATCATTGATTTTCAGAGAAGAGATGCCACAAAGTCACGAAGACACAAAGTACCGCGAAGAGGAAAAACTTAGTGGTCCTTAGTGCCTTAGCGCCTTCGTGGCTAAAAAAAAGTCCAATAGAACCCCGAGTATTAGTTAATATCGAATAAAATGAAGATCTCGAAAAAGCGAGGCCACAAAGTCACGAAGACACAAAGTACCACGAAGAGGAATACTTAGTGGCCCTTCGCGCCTTCGCGCCTTCGTGGCAATTCAAAAGACCAAAAGGAACCCCGAGTATTAGTTAATATCGAATAAAATGAAGATCTCGAAAAAGCGAGGCCACAAAGTCACGAAGACACGAAGTACCACGAAGAGGAATACTTAGTGGTCCTTAGTGCCTTAGCGCCTTCGTGGCAAAAAAAAGTCCAATAGAACCCCAACCATCAATAAATATCGACTAAAATCAGGATCGCAAAAAAGATAATTTGTTTCCTAAAAAAATGCAATCAAAAAAAAGCTACAATAGATACCCACAACATAGCTAGGCACAAGACCATTTTTAAGAGGCTGCCGAATAGAAATCCAACGAAAGAACCCATCGAAGCTTTAAATGCCTGCGGACCTTTATTTCCAACGAGTAATTCACCGATGAGTCCACCAAGAAAAGTACCTATTAACATACCCACAATGCCACCAGCCAAACCTATAAACATACCAAGCATTCCGCCGATTACTCCCATTTTACTTCCACCAAATTTTTTTTGTCCGATGGCAGGTATTACAAAATCGAGAATTGTAATCAAAATGGTAAGTATGCTGAAACACCATAAATAATGACTTCCAAAATCAATTTTATGACTCCAGTGAATGAGAAACATTCCTAGTAGACTTAAAGGGGGACCCGGCAAAGGAAGAATTGAACCGGCAAGTCCCACAAGCAAAGCAATAAACCCAAAGCTGATCAGTATGATATCCAGAAACATCTATATGCGAAATTCAAGGATTAAATTGAAATTCAAAAGAAAGATAAGATTGGAATCTCTATCATTAAGGGCGAATCGACAAGTTTATTATAAAAACCGACAAACGATTTATAATTTGTGTAAAAAATTTTCAAGATCGTGAAGTAGGTTTTCTTCTAGATGGTTTATTTTGCGATAGACAGCAGCCAATTCACGTGCGGTATGCATAATCCGCTTTTTGATATCTTCGTCAAACAAAGATTTGTGTTCGAGTGCATAATCTTTGAATTCCGTATAGGCATCCTTGTAAGAAAATTGATTTTCATCAAGCCATTCAAAGACGGCTTCAATTTCAAAAGAAAGATCCGTGTTGAATTCATCAACACCATCATCCAATGATTTCCAAATTCGAAGTACTTCTTCATGCAATTTATCGAGTTCTTGTTTTTCGACATTCCCGTCTGCATCGGCCACTGCATAAAACAAATAAGCTAGTTTCTGATAAAAAATTTCTGATCGGTTCATACGTGTTCACTTTACTTTACAATGTACTGTATATTTTTAAGAGCGGCAAATATGGCTCTGGAATCATTAAAAAAAAATGGAGGAGAACTTATTCCCCTCCATAGAACACAATATCAGCCTTTAATAATATTGCAACTAGGATTCTGCAGCTTTGACCCCTTTGCGATATACATGGTATACATATACCGGAATATGGAGAGGTTCGAGATATTCCTCAATTAAACTGCGTATATCTTCCCAATCCAAACCGCCCACGCCCGTAGCTAATCTTGGAATGGCCAAACTTTGGATGTCTTCTTTTTGGATCTCTTTCACCAGGTTTTTAAGGCAATGCCTCACATTAATCGTAGAGGCCCGTCCAGGATGGCCGGAATTGCCCTGAGCAGGTTCTTGTGTCAGCAAATTGAAAATTTTATTTTTTTCGGCTCCCTGCCATAACCAAACATCCCCGGCTTTGGGATGGAAAGTTTGACAATAATGTCTGAAATCTTTATACATAGAAGGGAAATTCTCCCTTAGACCAAGTGCCAGGCCTGTGTCAAAATGATCCATTGGCGCCACTCCATGTGCTATGGCATCCGCTTTACTCATCATAATATCACCTTCAACGTATTTTAACATATGGCTTAAATATGTCCACAAGATTTGCATTTTAAAAGTGGATATTTGGTGACTGCTGTCATCGGCTTGCTTGATTTTGGTCAGTATCAAGTTATAATGACATTCCAATCGCTGAGATTCTATTCACCATAGCATTTATTATTAAGTGGTAGCATGAAACGAGCATATAAGAATTTGATAATTTTTAAAGTCTGCACTTATTCAATAAAAAGTATGGATGATTTAATAAACGGATCTTCAAAATTTACGGCATAGATACACGGTCTAAATTATTACCCCCTAATTTACTTCGCGAATAATTTTATAAATGAAGTACAGCACCCTAACGGAAAATGAAGAGTTTATTGGAAAATCAATTGTACATGCAGCTTATCAAATTCATAAAGAAATTGGACCGGGTCTTCTGGAAAAAGTATACGAATTATGTATGTTGCATGAGTTGATGGCACAAGGCTTCCATGTAAAAAGGCAAGCGATAATTCCAATAAAATATAAGGGTATTCATTTTGATGAGGGTTTGAGATTGGACTTATTGGTTAATAATGCTGTAATTGTTGAAATCAAAGCAATGGATACTGTGAATGCAGTGTGGGAAGCCCAAATTTTAAGCCAATTAAAATTATCAGAATTAAAATTAGGCTATCTGATAAATTTTAATGTAGTACTTATAAAAAATGGAATACGCCGATTTAGAATGTAGATTATTGGAATGAACTTTGATCATTCGTCTCTTTACGTGGAAAAGCGAGGCCACAAAGTCACGAAGAAGAATACTTCGTGGTCCTTCGTGCCTTAGCGCCTTCGTGGCTAAAAAAAAGCCCGAATAGAACCCTGAGTATTAGTTAATATCGAATAAAATGAAGATCTCGAAAAAGCGAGGCCACAAAGTCACGAAGACACAAAGTACCACGAAGAGGAAAAACTTAGTGGTCCTTTGAGCCTTAGCGCCTTCGTGGCAAAAAAAAAGCTGTATAGAACCCCAACCATTAATTAATATCGAATAAAACGAAAATCTAGAAAAAGCGAGGCCACAAAGTCACGAAGACACAAAGTACCACGAAGAGGAAAAACTCAGTGGTCCTTTGAGCCTTAGCGCCTTCGTGGCAAAAAAAAAGCCCAATAGAACCCCAACCATCATTAATTAAAAACGCATTAGAATATCAGCAAGCCAATCCTCCAGGCATTGAATTCGTAATCATTAGAATTCTTAAATAAAGTACTGAGATCGTAATTAACTCCGATGTGTACTCTTTTATAACCAATAGATGCACTTAAACCATAATTGGTTTTCGTGAAATCATAGTCTTTGTCTAATTGGAGTTCAGCCGCTTCGTCGTCTGCAGTAGTGTATTCTAATGTTTGAGAATGAGAGGTATTAAAACCGACATATCCACCCAGATTCAAAGCAAACTTCTTAGACTTGAATTGAAGACCCACAGGTATACGCAAAAATCCCAATTCTATTTTAGAGCGGTCCACTTTTTCTGTGGGACTTGTAAATGTCGCTTCTCCATTTGCTACTCCCAATTTCTGAACATCCTTTTTCTGAACAAAACAACGATTGTCCCAACCAATACCATAATAAATACTAAAAGGACTTTTTGATCCACCTAATCGCGTATTCAATAAAATATCAAATTCGCCAAACCAATTATATGAACTCCAGGTATTGAATTTGGGATAAGAAATTGACGCATTTTTAGTGCCTTGTTTTAATCCATTCCAGTACATTCCGTATCTGATTTTAAACGAGGTCCTTTTCTTGTTACCGGAAAGCAAACCCATCGGACTTCTACCGGAACCCATTTCCGGCATTTCAAAATCCTGTGGAGTGGTGTCTGAAGGCATTCCCATACCAGGATCTGAAACATCAATAGTAGCATCTGCGGGAGTTGTCGGCACAGGTTCATAAGTCAATTTTTCATATCCTTCATAAGAAGAAGCACTTAACTGGCTAAGGATTTCTCTTCCTCTAGATTTATAAGTAGCCGCATCAATTTCTCCTTTACCAAATGACTCCTTAAGCCTTTTAAAATCATCTGATAATTGGACAACCACATCAAAAGTTGGGCTTTCCAGGGGCTTTTGATCTTGAGCATTTAAATGTAGTGTAGACAACATTAAAAGTAAAGCAAGTAATTTTTTCATAGTAAAGGTATTATGGCTTAAAAGTACGTTCAATTATTAAAATGCAGATGTCCTTTTAACAATTTAAAATTTATTTAAGACTTTAAGGTCTGGCATCAATTTGTCCATCATAATCGATCCCTTGTTTTTTCAAAAGATTTTTGACAATATATCCGAAAAACGCAAGATATGCAAAACATACAACTGTTAGCCAATAGGATTGATGAATGCCTATGCTTTCAAGATCTGCCAATTTGCCCTGTAGAGGCGGAATAATCGCGCCACCTAAAATCATCATAATGAGAAATGCTGCTCCCTGACTCTCGTATTTCCCAAGACCGGCAATCGATAATGAAAAGATGCAAGGCCACATCACCGAGCAAAATAATCCACCACTCAGAAAAGCATAAATAGAAATCATACCGCTGAACAGCAGTCCGATAAGCATACATACCATCGCCAGACTACTAAACAAAATTAAGGTAAGCGCAGGTTTATCTGCAGCCAGAAAAAAAGCGAGGATTAACACAGCAACACATAAAATATATGCATTTAAAGGGCTCATATCTTTTCCGGCAATCCGGTTGACTATTTGTACAACAGCAAATGCAAGAATGGGTACAAGGATCATCATGATTTTCTTTGTTCTTGCTTCCAGTTTAAATACGGGAATGGCACCCGTCCATCTCCCGATCATTAAACTCCCCCAAAACATGGAAATAAAAGGAGTGATCGCAGAAGTTTGCATATTTCCGAATTCCGGACTTTTTAAAAGTTCCCCCATATTACTTTGAATAGTGACTTCAACACCCACATAAACAAATATTGCAAACATGCCAAGGGTGAGTTGAGGATATTGCAGCGCACCCCAGCCCTGATGTTTTTTTTGAGACCATCGAAAGGATGCCCAAAGTCCTGCAATTAATATGAACAATGCTCCAATCAGCCAGAGCATTCTATTGAACTCTACGCCCTGCAGTTCGGATTCACTCCATTCGATTTTGTAGCTGTTAAATACCGGTACAAAACAGGCTATAAAACCAAGTGTCATTGAAAGTAATAACCATACTGCTTTTGGAGCAGGCTCAAATCCACTCAATCCTTTGCCATCTGGTACTTTTTTGGAAAAAGCAAAAAGCAATGCAGCGATTAAAAACAAGAGTCCTACACCCATGTATAATCCTATAACACTGTTTAAACTAAGATTTTGTAAAGCACTGTCGTCGTAATGGGTAGCACCAAAAAGAGCCAGTGCAACAATAATAGGCCCTATGGCCGTTCCAAAGGAATTGATTCCGCCGCCAAGATTTACGCGGTGTGATCCGGTAGAAGGATCGCCCAGTGAAATAGCAAAGGGATTTGCTGCAGTTTGTTGCAAAGAAAATCCCAAGGCAAGTATAAAAAATGAAATCAGGAAAAATGTAAAGCCATTTTCTTTAGACCCATACTCAACACTGATGATCATTGCTATAGCACCCAGAAGTGAAAACAACAATCCAAATACAATACTTTTTTTGTATCCCCAGCCAGAAACAAGATCATTTTGCTTCCAATTGCTGTAAACAAATAAAGACAATGCACCAATGTAGTATGCACCATAAAATGCAAAATCTACCAACTGGCTTTGAAACTGATCCAATTGAAAATAATCTTTGCAAAAAGGAATAAATACTCCATTTCCGGAAGCGATAAAACCCCAAAAGAAAAAGACGGTAATGAGTGTTGACAAGGCCCCATAATTGGTTGCCATTTTGGATGTTTGTTTGTGAGATTCCATTGTTTGATAATTCAGATATATTATTGAATGGGAATGTTCATAGTCTTCCGGATATAAGCTAAAATCGAAGCCACTTCTTTCAATGTTTTTTGTTCAAGCTGTTCCGCTTTGTCTAAATAGAATTTCTTTTTTTCTTCATCGTCGAGCGACATGGCATTGATTTGAACATTCAGACAAGCCCCCTGAACAGCTGTTTGGATGCAGAGCGCAGCAACACCTGCATCGCTGATTGAATTTGGATTTCCCTTTTCAGCCATTTGCCTGATGAGGTCGAGGCATGATGCAGCTATCTTCATGGTTTTATAGGGAACTTCAATAGCATATTTATTGGCAGATTTAATGGCTTTTTTGCGTAATTTTTTTTCATCCACACTTGACTTTGGCAAACGAAACGCTTCGAGAATTCCGTTGAAGGCTCGCGTATCTTCATCCACCAGAAATAAAAGCTCGCTCATTTTCGTCTGGGCTTTTTCGGCTATTTCAGAAAAGTATTCCAGTTGATCCTCATACCCTTTTTTATGTGCCGTCAGATTGGCGACCATGGCTCCTAAAGCAGCACCAAGCGTGCCGGTGTAAGCAGAGACTGAACCACCACCCGGTGCCGGGCTTTCAGAAGCCGTTTCTTTTGCAAATTTTTCAAGGGAACTTTCCGCTAGCGGATTTTTTTGATCGTCTAACATATATTCTATAATTCGTTCTTTTGGATGAAAGACTTGGATGCTATTTAATCCTAAAGATTGAACAGCTACTTGAATGATTTCGGATTCACTCAAACCACAAGATCTTTTTTGTTTTTGCAGAAAATATTTTCCTGCATCAATTAAAGCTTTTTTAGGCAATAAACCCACCAATTCTGATCCTGTTACCAAAAGTCCATAATTTTCAGCAGATTTTCTGCATGCTTCAAAAGCTTCATGCAATTGTGTTTGCAACATATTCGTCAGATTCATAGAAACCTGAGCAAAACCATATTCTTCGATAAACCAACCGATAGCTTTAACAGAAGGGCACATGCCTTTAGTGCGAAGGGATTCACCAAGTTCATCTTTGAGTAAAATTCCGGTTTGAGGATCTTTTAGAGGACGTCCGTTCTCGCGAACATCAAAGGCCACTTCATTTGCCAATTTCACGGAAGCAGTATTGAGATTGACATTATAGGCAATTAAAAAATCTCTGGCACCGATCACTGTGGCACCCGAAAGTGTATTAAATGTGGATGGGCCATAGTCAGGCCTCCATTCTGGTTGTTTCATTTTTTCTTCCAGTCCCTCGTATTCGCCGCTGCGGATATTGGCCAGATTTTGGCGATGTGTTGCACTTGCTGCGGCTTCATACAAATAAACGGGAATGCCCAATTCGCGGCCAACGCGTTCCCCAAGTTTTTTAGCATATTCGACGGTTTCTTCCAAATCAAGACCCTGCACGGGAATCAGGGGACACACGTCAGTAGCTCCCATTCTTGGGTGCTCACCTTTGTGATTTCGCATGTCTATTTTTTCAGAGGCCAATCGTATCACCTGGAAAGCGGCTTCTATGACTGCTTCGGGCTGGCCTGCAAATGTAATGACCATCCTGTTTGTAGATTTGCCCATATCCACATGCAATAATTTAACTCCTTGTACTTTCGAGATACATTCACCCAGTGCTGTTATGATCTGTGGATCCCTGCCTTCGCTGAAATTTGGCACACATTCGATTATTTTCTGCGCTTTCATGCGTTTTATTTGTAATTATGTGCGAAATTAAATGGATATTTTAAAATGAACACTTTTCGTTGCTTATATGGGATTTGTCTGGCTTTGTATTTTAATGCACTATCTGGCCAATCTGTTTCTATAAGCCCTGAAGTCAATATTAAAAATGATTTTGCATATTATTTTTTTCCGCACCCAAATGGTACGGTTTCTCTGATACGGGATAAATCTTTTCGTTTGAGCATTCAAACGCTTACCAATGACTTTACCTGGAGTTCTGAACGGTCGATTGAGTTAATTGGAAATAAATGGAGGCTTGTCGATATTTATGAAAGCAATGATGCACTTGATATTTTATATACTACAAAAATTGACGACACTCATCATTTGATCCTGGCCCGTTATAATACTCAAGGAATCCTGTTGCAAAATAAAAAAATATTGGATGGAACGATTCCCGCTATCATGAAGAATTTGTATGCTTATGCTTCTGAAAATAAAAATTGGATTTGCATCAGGTTTGATGATGTAAGGTCTCATAAATCCTTGTTACTTTATAATAGAAATTTGGATTCCGTATTTTACCATATTAATTTAAATGAATTACTCAACGAAAGTGAAGAGCTGCAAATAAAGGGCTTAGTGGTTTCAAATCAGGGGGAAGTCTTTATCCATGGGAAAAGTGAAGATGCCCTGCAAAAAAGGAATAAAAAAATCGAATATGTACAAGTGGTAGATATTAGTGGAAATCTCATTATTCAAAATCCCATTGTCCATCATGAGACTACTCTTTTTCAAACTGAAATAAGTTTGGATAATCAAAACAACCGCTGTGTATTCGTTGGACTTTATGCAGAAAAAAACGGAAAATATCCGGAAGGTTATATTTATTATGCTATTCAAAATAAAATAGAAAATACATTTGGTAAAAAAATTCCATTCACTCCAGAAATGTTAAAAGAATGGAAAGGCGAATTAAATCATAAACGCGAATGGAGGGATGGGGAATTAAAACTGCAGGATATTATTTTTACAACAAACGGCGGAAGTTTGGTTTTTTTCGAAAACACAAAAGAAATAAGCAGAAGACCCTATTTCTCAAGCATTGACCCATCTACTAATTTTACATCCCGGTGGTTCGACTATTATTTCGATGACGTTTTGGGTGTTCATTTTGATACAACTGGAGCTGTGCTTTGGGAACGCGTTTTACATAAGAGACAATATTCCCAGGATGATGAAGGGATCTTTAGTTCGTTTTTTGTATTTAAAACAGCTGCATTGTTAAGAATTATTTTTAATGATGCTGTAAATTCGGATGGTACGGTTTCAGAATACTTATTAAAACCCAATGGAGATCATATCAGAAAAAGTGTTCTTAACACCACCTATAAGAATTTAAATCTCCGTTTTCGGGATGCAATAGCCCTAAGTGCGCAAAGTATGCTGATTCCCAGTGAAGACAATGGAAAACTGACTCTGGTTCGTATCAGTTTTGATCATTAAGAAAAATTAATATATGCGTAAGAACGGGCTTTTGGCAAAATGATTACCTTAGCTAAATTATTTTAAAGCATTCTCCTTAAAATTTTTTAAATATGGAGCTAGGTCTAAAATCGAGCTTATATTAATGACTTAGACATAAAATTCCATAATTGTAAATTCATCATAACCAATTGTTATAAACTAAAATTATTCAAATGAAACTATTGATCAGCATATTTAAAATATTGTTTGTATTGGCTATCATATATCTCATTGCAGCCTTGCTTGGTAAATCCAGTTACAGAGTTGAAAGAGAATCAGTGATCAATGCTCCGCAAAAACTAGTTTACAATCAAATATCTATTTTCAGGAACTGGGAGAAATGGTCTCCATGGGCCGAAAAAGATCCAACAGTCAAAAACACTTATGAGGGTCCCGATGGAGAAGCGGGAGCAATTATGAATTGGACAGGTGATAAGGATATCAGCGGAACAGGTTCGATAAAAGTCGAAGCAAGCAATCCACCAAATGGTTTCAATTATGTTTTAAATTTTAAAGTTCCCTTCGAAATGCAATCCAGAGGTGGCTTTATGCTGAGCGCAGCTTCAGATGAAAAAACCAAAATAATATGGCACGATCAGGGAGACATCGCATTTATTTTCAGACCTATGATGATGTTTATGGATATGGACAAACAAATGGGGCCTGATTTCGAACGGGGTTTATTTAAAATTGATTCCGTTTGTGCAGGAATTTATTCTGAAATGAAGAAAGTGATGCTACAAGATACCCTACAGAAAGAAATGCCAAATCTTCAATAAGAATTTTACCCCAATTTCCAGTAAAGGCAAGGCCTTCTTCCTGCAGCCTAATTCTTAATAAAAACTTAAGTTTTAAGGAAGGCTGACAAAGAATTATATAAAGTGAGTAGCCTTTATTTATTTTGCAAACATTTACGATTTAACTATGCCATATATTCAAATATTGTGCTTTGTCTTGTGCAATTCATTATTAGCCCAAAGTGATAGCTGCCACATCAAGTTTCACATCAAGGGTCTTCAGGAAGGGAAAGTAAAATTTATTGCCGTCTTTGCCGATCAGAATTATATTCTTGATTCAAGCTTAGTGGATGCATCCGGAAAATTTGAACTCAAAAGTAAAAGGACAATTCCCAGTGGATATTTTTATGCAATCCTGCCTGATTACAGCAATTTTCATTTTATGATCGGTGATCAACCGTTTTTTAGCATGAATGCCGATAAATCAGATATGGTTGCAACGATGCAGATCGAAAATTCAGCTGACAATGAAATGCTTTACGAAAATTTTAAAATGCAATTAAGGCATGATGAAGACACCAAAGCACTTCAGGAACTTAAAAATGCAGTTGGGACTCCGCCTGAAATTTTGCAAAAAGTAGATAGTCTGCTGGAAGCCATGCAGAAGGAACGTAAGATGCAGCTTCAAGTCTTCCAGAAAAAATATCCTGATGCCTTGTACACAAAATTCAAACAAGCTGGACAAAATCCTGAACTTGTAGATGTGCGACTGCCCAATGGTGAAGTCGACCGCGAACGCCAATTGGAATTATTTAGACAAATGTTTTGGGACCATGTCGATTTTAATGATGAACGTTTGTTAAGAACGCCGGTTTTAGCCAACAAATTGAAGCGATTTATCATGGAATTGACACCTCAGCATCCGGACTCTATTATCAGGCAGGCAGATTTCATCATTAAAAAATCTTTGGTCAACAAAGAGATGTTCAAATTTGTAAGTAACTGGATTGCTTTAAAATTTCAACCCACCCAAACCAAGGTAATGGATGGAGAAGCAGTCTTTGTACATATCCTTGAAAAATATTTTGATACTAAAGAAAAAGCTTTTTGGGCATCCGACAAAGACCTTGCAGATTTTAAAAAGAAAGTCTTTGAAATGAAGTCTAGTTTACTGAATCGCAAAGGCCCTGATGTGGTGTCTACTGATTTCTATGGGAATACCCGTTCCATTTATGAAATTAAAGAAGATTTTGTGATCGTCTTTATGTATGATCCCGATTGCGACCATTGTCAAAAGGAAATGCCATTGCTCAGAGAATTTTATAAAACATGGAAGCCAAAAGGGGTAGAGGTCTTTGCTATTGTTCTGAATGCTACCGATGATGAATGGAGAAATTTTATCAATAAAAACGGCGTTCAGGATTGGATCAATGTACACGACCCAAGCAACAAAAGTATTTATGCAAAGTATTATGTCGATATAACTCCTGAATTATATGTGCTTAACAAGGATCGAAAAATCATTGGCAAAAACCTGAAAGTCGAGCAAGTGCCTTTTATTATTGAGCAGGAGTTGAAGCGGATCGGAAAGAATTAAATTTAATGGCTTTTAGCCTCGAAATGAAGAATCTTTTTATTTGTATACATCATGATGATATCGTGAGCGGTCAAGCAGACAAAAGCTACAAAAAAAAATTAAAATAGTAGAAATTTATTAAACTAACATTCGTTAGTTTAATTTTTGTACAAGCCTACAAGCCTACAAGCCTACAAGCCTACAAGCCTACAACAAGAAGTTGGCAGTTATCAGTTTTCAGTTTGGAACAAATCATTTCTAGTTGTTGTTTTGACTAACAGACTAACAGACTAACAGACTAACAGACTAACAGACTAACAAACTAGCAGACAAATAGACTAACAGACTAACAGACAAATAGACTATCAGGCTTCTTCTCACAAGCCTAATTCCAACAAACGGGAACGGTAACTAAAAAACCTGTAAATACCGGCGTATTTACAGGTGTCTAAAGGTCTCAAATAAAGAAAACTACATCTTTTATATCTTTAACTTTTCTTGTTTTACAATTACATTAGCTATTATTCTAATACTATGCCAACTTTTTTTTAAAACAGAAAATTATTTTCAAATTTTTTCTTAAAAAGCAACTTTAATGATCGTTTTTGTTCTTTGGTGTAGTGTCTTGATTTCCTCTGTACAAGCTGAAAAATGGGACTCTTTTAAGGGTTTGTGGCGTTCATTTGATGCACAGACCGGCTTATGGGTTTTTACCGCCGAAATCTATGAAAAGCAAGGCAAACTAAATGCAAGGGTTATCGAACTTCCGGGGAATGCAAGTTTGAAGTACTGCGGGAATTGTAAGCCGCCCATGAAAAACAAGCCACTTTTGGGCATGGATATTATATGGGATCTCGATTTTGAGGATGACCGCCTGGAGCATGGAAAGATTCTGGACCCCTGCACAGGAAGTGTTTATGATTGTAGCCTATGGATCGGCAAAGGTGGAAATTTGCATGTTAGGGGCTATTTTAAGCTCAAAGCATTTGGGAAAACCCAAATCTGGCAGGCTATAAAATCCCATGAGTGAGAACAATATTTTACTACGGCTTGTAGTTTTATATAAAAATTACAGATCAAGCCTATGGTAGATACTTTTACAACTTTACAAATTGTTCGCTACGTTTACAAGGAATGTGAGGCTACGGAAAAACTCGTTTTGGATGAATTTATTCAAAATGACTTTGAAGCCAGACAGGAACTCAGACGTATGACAACAGCCAGAAATATGCTTCCTGAAGTCTTGTTTTCAGCCCATCCAAAGAGTTTGGAGACCATTTTGACTTACAGCAGAAAAGCGGTTTCGCTTTAGGGTATTGAGCATTTGACATTTGCAAATCACCTTTCAGCAATCCATCATTGCATATGATCCTCTTAAGTTTAGTTATACTTAAGCCAACTATTCTTATGTTAAATAGTTAAAAGTGCTTGAGAAATGAGGCCCGAAATGGCATTTCCCTCCTGTGTTTATGCAATAATCCAGCTGTCTGATCCTCAGAATTAGTAGGAGCGTTTCAATGTTGCCGGGACTAAACTTTAAGCTCATCAAACTATCAATACCAGCTAAAAGGCTCTCATTGAAATCTGGATTTCTGTAGCAAGCTTTGAATTCCCCGCTAGAATTGGTTGAATGTTATTAGAACACAGCTGAGCTTTATAAAATCCTTTTTGCGTAAAAATTTAAAAAACCTTGAATAGAAACTGAAACCTCAGTTTAGCCGGTATCCTCAACATTAGTTAGGTTTTTGTACATTGCCATTTCAGAAGCATTAAAAGATGGAATATAAAGGCATAGTAAAGATTAAAAAGGGACGGGAGCAAAATTTGTTGAGAAAACATCCCTGGATATTTTCCGGAGCCATTTATGACAAACCCACAAACTTGGAAGACGGGGATCTGGTTCAGCTCGCTGATTACACCGGGAACATCATTGGTTTTGGTCATTTTCACAATGGAAGCATTGCGATCAAAATTTTGGGTTTTGGAAAGGTGAATTATGAATCGTCCTTTTGGCTTACAAAATTGAGTGCAGCATTCGAATTGCGTAAAGTTTTGATGGCCAGAATAATTGACACCAATTGCTTTCGATGGGTACATGGTGAAGGTGACGGGCTACCGGGTCTCATTATTGACGTATATGCAGATACCCTGGTGATCCAATGTCACAGCATCGGGATGCACCGGCAAATTATGGAGATTGCAGAGGCCTGCGCTATTTGTTTTGACAATCAAAACATCAATATTATAGATAAAAGCAAAGATTGTCTTCCGGCAGCATATGGCCGTGCTTTTGAAAATCGCCTTATTTCGGGTAATTCAAATCCCGTGATCGTCAAAGAAAATGGTTTGTTTTTTGAAATAGATCCTATCCATGGACAAAAAACGGGTTTCTTTCTGGATCAGCGGGAGAACAGAAAGTTATTAGGCGAATATGCAAAAGGCCGCAAAATATTAAATGCATTTTGTTATACGGGGGGATTTAGTATTTATGCGGCATCCAATGATGCATTGGAAATAAGCTCCATCGATATTAGTCAAAAAGCAATTGACGGCTGTTTGCGGAATTTTGAATTAAATGCTCCGAACAGACAATTGCACACTGAAATTTGTGAAGACGTCTATGATTATTTGAAAAGAATACCATCCGATCATTTTGATATGATCGTATTAGATCCACCAGCTTTCGCAAAAACGCTTGACAAAAGGCATCATGCGGTGCAGGCCTATAAGCGATTGAACCATCTTGCCATGAAAAAAATACAAAGTGGTGGTATCCTATTTACTTTTTCGTGTTCGCAGGTCGTTGGTGAAGACTTATTTTACAATACCATTGTTTCCGCAGGAATAGAATCAGGCAGAAACATCCGCGTTGTACACAAATTGACCCAAGCCCCGGATCATCCGGTCAATTTATTTCATCCTGAAGGCAATTATTTAAAGGGTTTGGTTTTATTTGTGGAATAGTAATATCGGATGAAACAAACTTCTTCATCTATCCTCAACTGCGCTGTTTTTATAGCAGTATTGTTGACGGTTTGCTATTATTACCAATATCATGAGATCATACGAATGCGTCCACAATCAGTACACAAATGGAGACAATCAGATTGTGCTTCACTAGCATTGAATTATTATCAACATCAGCTGAGTTTTTTTAAGCCCCATGCCATATCCTCAACGCTAACTCTTATTCTATTGAATGTTTATGCGCGTGCTTATCATGAGAAACATGGTCGCTGCCATTCCAGATAAAAATATCTATTATAACAAAAGTGAGGTGATCCAAAAAGAGGGGGACTGGGAGCGCTTACAACTACAGTTCGAAATTGATTCGTCTCAGGCAGGTGAGATGTTAGAAATGTATTTGTTTAATCCGAAGGAAGATTGGGTTTATTTTGATGATTTTTCAATTAAGAGATTTGTACTTAAATAACATAAATATATTGAAATAAAAGCAAAGCTTATGTATGATCTCCCTTCTGATTTTATAAGTAATTCAAATTTAATTTTTGCTTATTATTCCTCTCCTTTCTTTGCCTTTTCATAATCAGGAGACAACAATGCATTTTTGTAAGTATCGTTGTATTTTAGTGTTCCAAAAGAAGCTTTATATGCTTTGAAATTCATGCCGTCAAAATGCAACAAGCCATTCCGGTATTGCAGGGTTTGAAATGCATTTAATCCGATCAAAAACACCAGCAAAACCAAAGCTGTATATTTAATAAAAGATTTAGAAACTAACAATTGTTCGTAACATGTAGCGAGTGAAATGGCCAAAATAGCATAACTGTCGATCATGGCACGGTTGCCAAATCCTACGTACCACCAACACCACCATGAAAAAACCAGATAAATGTAGAACGGAAATAAAATGCGAATAGGATTCAAAAGGTCGGAATGTTTAGATTTAATAAAATACAAACCTACCATTGAAAAGAGCATGATGGGGCTATAAATTAACCAACCATTGCGAAAACTAAACAATCCTTGTAATAGTTTGGGTTTTAAAAAGTAGAAATGCTCATCCAAATATGAGTAAAATAAAAAATGACCGGTTACTGATTTCCAATAGAGAAATTGTGGAAGTAATACGATAAAAGCAGAGGCGAAGAAGATGGATAAATGCTTGCTGTGATTTATTAAAAACTGAAAACGTTCTTTATAAGCGCTGAGCGAACGCATGCCATAAAATAGTGGAAAAAGTCCAAAAACAATATTCACGGGCCTGATCAGGATCATCAATCCAAACAAGATTCCCGCAAGTAATGCAATTTTTACATTTTTTAAATCATACCATATTACGATGGAATAAAGAAATACCGCACAAATAGAAAAAGTATAAGCATGCGACATGCTGGCTTCGGTAGTCGCGTAATAAAATAAATTCGTACCCAGCACTATACTAAATAGACTCATTGCAGTAGCCCATTCTGAAAACCAACGGATCAAGAGCTTTCTTAAAAAGAATAAACCAATGATCAAATAGAACAGCGCAGACAAATGAATGTATTTATGGTATAAAATAGTAAAGCCGTTTGCTTCCAGGTCTGCTATTTGGCTGTGGAAATGTGCAATAAAGAAAAAGGGCAAATACATGAATGATAGTCCCATCGTAGGTTTGATGACGAGACCGCCATTGGGTGCAGCTTGTGGCCAGAATTTGCGTTCATGTGCGAACTCCGGATGGTCTTTTACAAACTTAAGTTTGTAATCGTGGTAAATAAAAGTGGCGGGCAAATATGCATAAAAGCCAACGACATCCCAATCAATAACTTTCAAACCATTCCATCGCCCAATGTTAAAATTAGCAAAGACCATTATAAAGATCAGGATCAATAGGCTTAGGAGCGAGGGTGTAAATTTAATTTTCATCGTTGACTAGAGACCGAAAATTACTAAAAGCTTTGTAAAGAAAGTGTTTCGGAGAATTTATTCGCCTGAAAACTTTTGAAATGAATATTTAAACAACAGGATCGCTGCTAAAATTCCAGTCAGGTTAGCAACGAGGTCGGCCACATCAAAAAATCTTCCTCCGGGTAAGAATTTTTGCAAACATTCTATTAGAAAACCGAAGAGAAACATGGCAAGTGCTATTTTAAATGCTGCATTCTCTTCAGCTGACTTTAAAAAACAAAAGCTGGCCAGGCCGTGAAAGAAAAAGTGAAATATTTTATCAATACCAAACATGCGGTCCCAACTGAATTGCGGTAAACTGCTGCTCGGTGACAATGACAATACAATGATGCTCATAACGAGCAAATACCCCAGTTTGCGATAGTGACCGGGTTTCTGCAACAAAATCATTTAGAATTAGTGACCTGTGAGCTGCTGATAGGCAGTAGCATCCAAGAGATCATCCAGTTCAGAAGGATTGGAAATACTCACTTTAATAATCCAACCCGCTCCATAAGGATCTGAATTAATAAGCGTTGGATCGTTACCAGCTTTTTCATCTAATGCTGGATTAAATTCAAGCACTTTGGCAGTCACGGGCATAAATAAGTCGGAAGTTGTTTTTACAGCTTCAACGGTACCGAAGATTTCGTCTTTGGCAATTTCTTCGCCTACCGTATCTACTTCGACATAAACGATATCACCAAGTTCGGATTGAGCAAATTCAGTGATTCCGATGGTAGCGGTATTGCCTTCAATGAGAATCCATTCGTGTTCTTTTGTGTATTTCAGTTGGTCTGGAAAGTTCATACGTTTACTATGGTTTTGATTGTTTGACTGGTGACAAATGTTTTGATTTCTTCGGAAGTCAGAGACTTAGGCCTTTCTAAAGGAAGGTTGTAGGCTCTGTCCCAACAGAGCTGGGCCAAAACACCCAAAGCCCTGGAAACACCAAACATAACTGTATAAAAATTGTGTTCTTTTAAACCATAGTGCTCGAGTAATGCCCCAGAATGGGCATCTACATTGGGCCATGGATTTTTTACTTTACCAAGCCCCTGTAAGATTTCGGGAACCACTTCGAAAACATGCCATACGATTTGAACCATAGGATTATCCGGACAATGCTTTTGAGCGAAATCCTTTTGGGCGAGGAATCTCGGATCCGGAGTGCGCAATACCGCGTGGCCGTAGCCCGGTACAACAATACCATTGGCCAGGGTCGTTTTCACATATTCTGCAATTTGTTCTTTAGTAGGTGTGTTGGTTCCAAGGTCGCGGATCATATCATAAATCCAATCCATTACTTCCTGGTTAGCCAGCCCATGTAATGGACCTGCCAAGGCATTCATTCCGCCTGCAAGCGACAAATAAGCATCGCTGAGTGTTGAACCCACCAAATGAACAGCATGTGCAGATGCATTTCCACCTTCATGATCGGCATGTATGGTCATGTACAGGCGCATGAGGTCCATGAATTCCGGAGAATCTTTACCCAACATGTGTGCAAAATTTGCACTCCAGTCAAGAGTAGGATCAGCAGGTATGTGTTCGCTGTTGTAAAAGGTCTTGCGATATACGTATGCAGCTACCAGAGGTAATTTGGCAATGAGGTTCATACAATCCTCATACATGTATTCCCAATAGCTGGTTTTTCCAATGCCATTTTCATAAGCCTTGGCAAACAGACTGGAAGATTGCATGGCCATGATGGCGATGCTGAATTGAGTCATTGGGTGTATGGCTGAATCCAGGTGATCCAGCAATTCGTAATCTGCGTGTGTTAATTTTGCGCGGCGCATCCATTCCTGGCTCAACCAAACTACATCTTCTTCATTGGGAATTTGATCTGTTAGCATCAGCCAGAATAATCCTTCTGGTAAAGGTTCCGTAGCGCCGTTAATTTTGGGCAATAACTTGCGAAGTTCAGGTATTGAATATCCCCTGAAACGAATACCTTCCTGAGAATCCAGTGAAGAGGTTTCCCAAACCATACTTTGAATTCCTCTCATACCCCCGTATATCTGGTCTATCTGAACCTGATCAATTACCAGGTCTCCATGGGCTTTTACCAAAGATTTAATTTGGTCGGCTGAGGCGTTGAAACTCTCTTGAAATAGGGCTTTTAACTTATCCATGAACTGTACGTACTTTCCTATCAAAAAACAAAGCGCAAATGTATAATGTTTTTGATGATCGCAAATAAAAAGTAATTATTTAACAATAACTTTGATTCAAGCCTTGAATGCCAATAAATTGTACCCAAATTTGCCCCTATTTTCAATGAATTCGCAACTATGTTGATGATCGATGATATTCTGATAAGTGATGCGCTTTTTGAAGCCTATTTTGTCTGTAAACTAGATGCCTGCAAAGGAGCTTGCTGCTATGAAGGCGATTTCGGGGCACCACTATCCAAAGAGGAGTTGCCAAAGCTAGCTGCAATTTGGAAGGAATTGAAAGATTATCTGGATCCGGAGAGCTATAAAATTCTTTTAAAATCAGGACCTTACAAATATTACCGGGAAATGCAATCCTGGGGCACGCAGCTTAGGCCGGATGGGGCCTGCGTCTTTATGATCAGAGATGAAAAAGGCATTGCCAAATGCGGCATCGAACAAGCCTGGAAAGATGGGAACTCAAATTTTCAGAAACCCATTTCATGTCACCTGTATCCGGTGCGGGTCAATGAAAATCCCAAAAGAGGATTTATTGCCTTGAATTACGATGAGTGGGATATTTGTAAGGCAGCCTGCAAATTTGGAGAAGAGAACAAAGTTCCGTTATACCGTTTTGTTAAAGATGCCATTATTCGGCGGTTTGGCTCTGATTTTTACGAACAGCTGGATGCGGCATACACTGAATTAGGCAGGATCGGACAGGAAATACAGGATTGATAGGATTTAAAAGATTTGAGGAAGATTGAAAGCCTTATTATTTTATATATCACTTTTTTAATGAATAATTTTAATATTTTAAATTCAAGTATTAGATGATGAATGAAGTTTTTGATTGGTGTGTTGAAATTTTGGAACACACCGCACATTTGCTTAACATGACGTATAAGGAAGTAAATGTCTGGCTGTTTTGTATCATCGAACCCATTATTTTTTTGTGGATGTTGGGGTATATTATTTATATCCGGAGAAAACTTAAAAGATTGAGGAGTCAACTGAATTAAAAGTGGATACAACATAATTATTTATAAATAATTTACAGATATTGAAACTAACAATTGTAAGTCTTGTTGTTTATCAACTATCAACTATCAACTATCAACTATCAACTATCAACTATCAACTACCACTTTTTTTAAAGAAGCACCTTCATGTCGGGACAACTATCAACTCTTCAGTCCCCACTCCACAAAGTGCCCAACCATTTTTGCGCCGTAGCTACAGCCCATTCCTTTCTTTGGGCATAATCTGTAAACTGATCTTCTGCAATTTCACTGACTGTGAAATATTTGGATTCTGGATGCGCAAAATACCAACCGCTCACTGCGGCAGTTGGGTACATAGCCATACTTTCCGTAAGGCGGAGTCCGATATTTTTTTCAACGTCGAGCAGTTTCCATAAACTGAGTTTCTCGGTGTGCTCAGGGCAGGCAGGATAACCGGGTGCCGGCCGGATACCGGTGTAGTTTTCGCGAATCAGTTCTTCGTTGGAGAATTTTTCTTCCGGGGC
Organism: Saprospiraceae bacterium; assembly: GCA_016719615.1. Taxonomy (NCBI): domain Bacteria; kingdom Pseudomonadati; phylum Bacteroidota; class Saprospiria; order Saprospirales; family Saprospiraceae; species Saprospiraceae bacterium. The sequence continues at coordinate 306,000 of JADJYQ010000007.1, read as the reverse complement.
ATATGCCCAGTATTGAGTTCGGACATATTCGTGAAGATATTCGGCGCAGGCTTCTGCAAGTCGGTCTGCTAATGCTTTGACCAGGATTGCGTGATAATCGTCGTGTTTACTTTCGTAAAAAGCGACCAAGTCGTCAACTCCATAACCGGCACAAACTGCAAAGCCACCTAAATAATCTTCCGGATTTGATTGCATTGGTTTGACAAAATCTGAAAGACAAAAATTTGCTTGACCTTCTGTCTTTTTTACCTGTTGTCTTAAGTGATGAAGGACGATGAGCTTTTGTGTTGGATCGTGTGGCGAAAAAACATGGATATCTTCATTTTGAGAACCAGCCGGAAAAATTCCTATGACTGCTTTGGCCTGAATTTTTTGATGTAGAATGAGATCATCTAGTAATGCAATCGCATCGTCGTACAATCGCTTGGCTTCTTCACCAATAACAGCGTCTTCAAATATGGAAGGATATTTCCCGCTGAGTTCCCAACTCTGAAAAAAAGGAGTCCAGTCGATGTACTTTTTCAGAACGGACAAATCTAAATTATCAAAAACCTGAATTCCCTGATTATTAGGTTTAACAGGTTTAAAATATTCCCAATCAGTTTTCCATTTGTTGGCTCTGGCTGATGATAGATCTAACAGAGTCTTGGATTGCTGTCGTTGTAATCGTTGAATGCGGGTGCGTTCGTAATCTGCTTTGATGTTTTGTAGAAATAAGTTTCTTTGCGAGCTATCTTCACTTAACAACTGACTTACAACATTCACAGCACGCGAGGCATCGAGCACGTGAATGACGGGTTGGTGATATTTCGGTTCAATGCGAAGAGCAGTATGTAACTTCGAGGTCGTCGCCCCGCCAATTAACAGGGGGGTGCTGAATCCTTCTTTTTGCATGACTTCCGCCACGTGTACCATCTCGTCAAGGGAAGGCGTGATGAGTCCGCTTAATCCGATGATATCAACACCTAACGAACGTGCGTTAGTCAGAATCGTGTCACAGGAGACCATGACCCCCAGATCGATAATTTCATAATTATTACATGCCAGTACGATGCCAACGATATTTTTTCCGATATCGTGAACATCCCCTTTAACGGTGGCTAGTAATATTTTTCCTTTTGCCCTGGATACCGTAGTTTTATCTTGTTCCATGTATGGTGTCAAGTAAGCAACGGCTTGTTTCATCACGCGTGCACTTTTGACGACCTGTGGTAAAAACATTTTTCCGGCCCCAAACAAGTCACCAACTTCATTCATGCCATCCATGAGCGGACCTTCAATCACAAAAATCGGTCGGCCCAATTTTAATCTTGCTTCTTCCGTATCTTCTATAATAAATTCTGTGATCCCTTTTACCAATGCATGACGAATTCGGCTTTCTACGTTTTCTTTCCGCCATGCCTGTACTTCAGCCTGAACGATATTTTTGCCTTTATTTTTAACTTGTTCGGCATATTCGGTCAATCTTTCTGTTGCGTCGGCACGTCTGTTGAAGAGCACATCTTCCACACGCTCCAGTAATTCTTTAGGAATGTCATCGTAAACATCCATTTGCCCTGCATTGACTATACCCATGTCCATTCCGGCTTGTATAGCATGATAAAGAAATGCCGAATGCATCGCCTGACGTACGATTTCATTTCCTCGGTAAGAGAAGGATAAATTGCTTACGCCACCACTTATTTTTACACCGGGTAAATGTTCTTTGATCAATTTACATGCTTCGATATAAGTTATGGCGTATTCATTGTGTTCATCAATACCTGTGGCAACTGCAAATATGTTGGGGTCAAAAATGATGTCTTCCGGTTTGAATTGAAGTTTGTTGATGAGCAGTTCATAGGCTCTCTTACAAATCGAAAATTTGCGTTCGATGGTATCAGCCTGGCCTTGTTCATCGAAAGCCATGATGACAACCGCGGCGCCATAACGCCTTACTTTTTTGGCTTGTTCGAGAAAACTGGCTTCACCTTCTTTGAGTGAAATGGAATTGACGACACATTTTCCCTGCATGCATTTTAATCCGGCCTCTATAACTTTCCATTTCGAAGAATCGATCATGACTGGAACCTTTACAATGTCTGGTTCGGAACTTAAAAGATTTAAAAAATCCGACATGGCTTGTTCACCATCTAACAAACCTTCATCCATATTGACATCGATAATCTGTGCCCCGGCTTCGACCTGTTGTCGGGCTACCTGCAGCGCTTCGTCGTAATTTTTTTGAAGGATGAGTTTCGCAAATTGTTTGGATCCGGTTACATTGGTACGTTCGCCGATATTTACAAAATTAAGATCAGGTCGAAAGATCATTGCCTCCAATCCGGAAAGACTGGTTATAGCTTCGACGCGAGGTATCTCTCTGGGTTTTAATCCATGTATGGCTTTGGACATGCTCCGAATGTGTTCCGGAGTTGTTCCGCAACATCCACCCACAATATTGACATAACCGTTTTCGGCATAATCTGCAATCAAGGCTTGCATTTCATTCGCCGTCTGGTCATAACCACCCAGTTCATTGGGTAATCCGGCATTGGGATATGCACTCACGCGACAAGTGGCCATTTTACTTAATACTTCGAGATGCGGCTTCATTTCTTTGGCACCTAAAGCACAATTCAAGCCTATGGAAAACATAGGTAAATGTGAAACAGAAATATAAAAGGCTTCAACAGTCTGTCCGGAAAGTGTCCGTCCGCTGGCATCTGTAATCGTTCCGGATACCATCAAGGGTAAGGTTTTTCCCGTTTCTTCGAATAATAGATCAATAGCAAATAGAGCAGCTTTGCCATTGAGCGTATCAAAAATGGTTTCTACCAGTAGGATATCCGCTCCACCATCCATAAGTCCTTTTGCCTGTTGATAATAGGCTTCTACAAAGTCATCGAAATAAGCATTTCTGAAACCGGGACGATTGACATCCGGACTTAAGCTGGCCGTTCTATTAGTCGGGCCCAAAGCTCCTGCAACAAATCGCAAAGAGCCGGGATATTTCAGCATATATTCTTCTGCTGCTTGTTTTGCAACTTTAGCAGATGCGAAATTCATTTCGTATGCAAGGGATTCCATCCCGTAATCTGCCTGAGAGATGGCATTAGCATTGAAAGTATTGGTCTCTATGATATCCGATCCTGCATCGAGATACATCAGATGGATCTGTTTAATGATATCAGGTCTGGTAATAGATAATAAATCGTTATTACCTTTTAAGTCTTTGGGATGGTCTAAAAAGCGATCACTTCTGAAATCTTGTTCAGATAAACGAAAAGTCTGTATAAGGCTTCCCATCGCGCCATCCAACAGCAATATGCGATCCGATGCAAGGTGTTCGAGTTGTTTCAAAATATTCATGGATGGGCAAAGATATAGCGATGCCAAACAAGGAACAAGGGGGATGCTCAATTAATAAGAAAATGGCGGTGTTTAATAAATAACTCTAGAACTATTCGATCCAATTTAATTTATTTAGACTCTTTAAAATCATTTTTGCTAATAAATTAAAATTATTCAATCGCTGGCGCAAGTCTCCAGACTTGTGTCCAACGAAAACAGCTTTATATTAGAAGGATAAAGCCATGGAAGTCTCCCGACTTTTATTGCAAATTTTATTTTAACACCAAAATTATCATTAACTATAAATTTAAAAATACGAGTATCAAATATAAATTTCTTGATCGGGATGGAATTTATTTTATCTCTTTTTCGACAATAAATTGGATTCTGGTAAGTATTAAATAAAAAATTTGCCCCATTCAATAATTTGAAATTATAAATTTAGTGGACTTTTCCAATAATCACGAATGAATCAAGCATATTGTCCATTGTCCCGTAGGGACAAAATATTGGTAGCTGAAAAATAAATAAATCACATTGCCCTGTAGGGGCAAAAGAGCATTTTATGGCAAATACATTTTCTCAAATACATCTGCAATTTGTGTTTGCAGTTCAAAATAGAAAATGCATCATTTCTTATGAATGGAAAGCAGATTTGTATAAATATATTACAGGTATCAATAATAACTTTGGGCACAAATTAATAGCCATAAATGGGGTGGCAGATCATGTACATCTTTTGGTTGGTTTTAGGCCAAGTCAGGCTATTTCCGAATATATGAGAATTATAAAAGGGGAATCTTCTGAGTGGGTTAATAAGCGCCGGTTTATTTCAGAAAAGTTTAGCTGGCAGGAAGGTTTTGGCGCTTTTTCTTATAGTAAGAAAGAAATTGAATCGGTTATTTGCTATATAATGAATCAGGAAAATCATCATAGGAAAATTTCATTTATGGAAGAATATAGAAATATTTTGAAGGAATTTCAAATTGAATTTGATGAGCGGTACATTTTTAAGAAGTATGGTAATCAATCTGGGTTGGCGAAAGTTAAATGAGTCAATAAATTTCAGCCATTAAAAAAGATGGTCAATTATATTTTTTGAACTGTGTATTGATAAAAAAGGGAGAATCGGGCTAACCAAGGGTATTGTTGCGTGCCTACGGCACGCTGTGAAGTTCTTTAGTGTTTTTTACCAATATATTGTCCCTGACGGGACATGGGATGTTCATATAGAACAAGTTGTTTTTGCGAGTAGAATCAATATTCTGTGCTTGCATTTCGGTGGCACAAGTCAGGAGACTTGCGCCAACAATTAATATTTTTAATACCTGTCATTAAACTAACGAGTGTTAGATTAATGATAAATATTTTATAGTTGATTGATGATCTCTGCCACCATTTTCAACTCAAAATCTTCAATGCATAAAGGCGGGGCAATCCGCAAGCTCTCAGGTGAAAATAGAAAACCTTCAGCCAACACCTTTTGCTCAAATAACTTCCGGAGGACGTGCATCAGCTGAATCTTATTTTGAAAATCTATGGCCATAAAAAGTCCTTCGCGGCGGGATTCTTGAATGGAATTATTTTTTAAGAGCAATTCAAAGAAATGTCCCTTTTCTTCTGCGGTTTCTATCAAACTGCTTTCGATTAGAAAATTTAATCCGGCCAGAGCTGCCGCACAAGAAACGGGATGTCCACCGAAGGTGGTGATGTGCGCCAGGGGCAATTGTTTGAATAATTGTGCCAGCATGGTCCTGTTGGCAATTATAGCTGAAAGCGGCATGCCGGCACCTAATGCTTTTCCACTCAATAACAGATCCGGAATAATTCCATAATGCATGAATGCAAACAATTTTCCGGTGCGACCCAAACCAGTCTGGATCTCATCCAGTATCAGGAGACTATTATGATCATTGCATTGTTGGCGCATGGCCTGCCAATATTCACTATTTGCTCGTCTCACTCCTGCCTCGGCCTGAACGACCTCAGTGATCACTGCTGCTGTATGTGAGGTAATGAATTTCAGATCAGCAATATTCCCAAACTCAATAAAACGGATTCCCGGTATGAGTGGTAAAAAAGCTGCCCGGTGCATTTCATCAGAACGCAACGATTCAGCACCCAGAGTGCTTCCGTGATATGCATTTTTGCAAACAACAATTTCGGTTCTGCCTGTGGCGAGTCTCGATAGTTTTATGGCTGCATCTATAGCTTCACTGCCTGAATTTAGAAAATAGAAACTGTTTAAATGTGCCGGTAAGAGATCTGCCAATTTTTCTGCAAGCTTGATCTGAACTTGTTGTACATGTTCGCCATAGACATTGCTATGAAGATAAACTTGTGATTGTTGTTGAATCGCTTTGATCACTTCAGGCACCCCGTGTCCGATGTTATTCACACCAAATCCGGAAATGAAATCCAGATAGGCTATATTATTTTTATCGTACAGGTAAGTCCCCTGAGCGCTGCTGATTTCAAAACCCTGCGGGATTTCACTTGTTTGACAGATGTATTCGAGAAACTGTTGTCTAAGAAACATTTAAATATTTATTAAGGGATTTCTGCACTGGCAATATAGGCTCATTCGCCGAAATTGATTCATATTTGTGGTAAAATTAATGGAACACATGAAAAACATTTTATTTAGGATCGTAGCAGTTTGTTTTT